>JBFKXH010000105.1:0-6174 GCA_041638175.1 Thermoplasmatota archaeon | reverse complement strand
GGTTATCTCCAATGTGCCGCCGGGCTCCCCGCCGGTGGCGTGTGGACGTCTCCGTGCAACGCCTTCACGCAGTACGGTCTGGGCAACAGCGTGGCGTTCTTCTACCCAGAAATGGCCAAGATGCCCAACGCGACCCAGACGGAGGCCTACTGGGAAGGGACCAACACGATCGGCGATGGCCTGAAGGTCGCATACAACATCCCCGGGACGATCACCTACTACACGGACTCGAACGGAGTCAGCCCGTTGGCGTTGCGGGTCCCAGCGGCGACCATCGAAGAATACAACAAGGGCGAAAGCGCCCTGACCGTTTTCGTGGCAGCATCCACCAATGAAGCCTCGTTCCTGCTGGAGCAATCCTTCGAACTGTTCCACACGGCCTTCTACGGGTTCGAGCCGGCGGAAGGCTGGATGTTCGGGGAAGACGGCCCGGCGCGGCCTTAGGCCCTCACGGCCCCGACGCTTTGCGGATCTGCCGCAAACGGTTTTGAACCAGGAGATCTGGCGTTGCCCATGAAGTGGATCGTCCCCCTACTGATGTTCGCCATGCTGGCCGGCTGCTCGGAGGAAGCCACGAAAGCAGAACCAGAAGCGGAAGTGGACGCGTTCAAGGACATCAAAGTCGCCGATGACAAAGGCGTCATCCGGGGCGTCGTGGTGGATCAGACCATCATGCCGATCGCAGATGCGACGATCCAGATCACGGGCAACGGGGCCTCCACCACCTCGGACGCCGACGGCGCATTCCTGTTCGTCGACCTGGAACCGGGATCCTACTTCCTTGAGATCAAGAAACCCGGCTACGAGCCAGTGCAGGCCAATTCGGATGTGGTCGCAGGTGTCACCGACCCGGCCATCGTCAAGGTCCTCCTGGAGCGCAAGACCAGCGGCATCCCGTACGCCGAGACGATCCCGTTCTCAGGTTACGTCCAGTGCGCCATCGGAGCGCCGGTGGCCGGCCTGGAGTGGCGTGCTTGCAATGCGGCTGGGAATTCGGTCAATCTATTCACCATCGAATTCCAAGAGCCGTTGAACATGACGCAGACGGAGATCTACTGGGAAGGGACCAACACCTTGGGCAATGGCCTGAAGGTCGGGCATGTCCGCCCCAACGGCCTCGAGCGTTACGCGGACGCCGACGGCAGCAGCCCGTTGTCCCTGCGCGTGGCGCGGGCCACGATCGACAGCAACAACGACGATGACAATGACTTCCTGGTGGTCGTCACGGCCTCGTCATCCGAGGTCTCTGTGGTCCTCGAGCAATCCTTCGAGATGTTCCACACCAATTTCTATGGCTTCGACGGAGACGAAGGGTGGCTGTTCGGCATGGATGGCCCCCACCCGTCGCCTTACTGATCGAAGGTCCCCAGACCGACCTGGCCCGTACGCCGCATGCGCTCGATGCGCGGCAGCAACACGTCCCAATCCACTTCTTTCCATTCCAGGTCTTGATCTGCCAAGAGCTTGCGTGCTTTGGGTGCGACGCGCGGCGCGATGAGCATGCCCCGAAGGCCGTCGCTCTGCGCTCGTAGGGGCTCCACGTAGCGCCATAGCTGCTGCGCTTCCTTCACGCCCGCGGTGCCTCGTTTGACCTCGATGACCAGGCGCCGCCCCTGGGCGTCGTCACCGTCCAGATCGTAGTAGCCGCGGGCACTGTCGCGCTCGCGCCGTCGCGGCACAAAGCCCTCCTCCACGATGTCAGGGCGGGCAAAGAGCAGCGCCTGAAGATCATCCTCGCTGCCCACCAGGGCAAGGTCCTCTTCATCATCAAGCGGGACCGCCAGCATCAATTGTACTTCCTGGAACGTGACCTTGACGATCTCTTCTGGCTTGGGGCGGTACGCGGTCAAGACGAGTCCTTCGTCTTCGATACCCGCGTGGAAGGTCGCGCCCGGCGGCTGCCAATTAACCGGCTTGGCCTTGCTCGCCGTATGGACCAGGAACGTGCCGTCGGGCTTGAGGATCAGCAGTCGCTCACCGGCGTTGAGCATGCTCCGGGCACGGCCCTGGTAATGGATGCTACAGCGCGCGATGATCTGGATCAGATGCCCCCGGCGCTCCTGCAAGCCGGGCAGCTCGCTACGAAGGAACTCCAGGGCGGTCGTATTGTCCGGTTCTCGAAGGACCTGCATCACTGCAGGGCTTCCTTGATCTCCGTGCGCATGTCCTTGTCGGAGATGCCACCGTCCATGTCGAACTCCTCTTCGATCTCACCCAGGAGGTCTGCGAACTGGGCCCGGTATTCCGGGTCGTCGCGGATCTCCATGGCCATCTTCTTGGGGAGCAGCAGATCGAAGATGTCCTCGTAGGACGGGCGCGGGTTGCTGGCGTTGAACTGCTTCTGGCGGACCGTCGCCACCACGGCCGCTTCTACGTTCTTGGTGCCAAAACCGGGGGTCGCAAAGGATCGGACGATGTCATCCTCCGGAACGTCCGGGCATTCGCTCTTCAATTGCGCAAACAGCGCACGACTTTGGGCGTCGTTCGCGATGACCTTGCGGCCCGCAGCCAGTTGCTTTTCAAGGTGCTCCTCGACCGGGATCTCCTTGGCCATGGCGCGGCCGAGTCCTGCCGGGGTGATAAGTCGCGCGCCCCGCCGGGGCTCATGGTCTGCCTAAACAGTTTTCAACCAAGAGACCAAGCGGCGTGCATGCGTACCGCGGTGTGGGTCACCGTCGCGCTGGCCAGCTTGGCGCTGGCCGGCTGCGCCGAAGACGCCAACGAGATTGCACAAAAAGACGAGACGTTCGACGAGTTCGACCTGGAAGCGACGGAAGACACGGGCATCATCCGCGGCGTCGTCGTGGACCCGGCCATCGTCCCCATTGAAGGTGTCACGCTCACGGTCGTGGAGACCGGCGCACAAGCGATCAGCAACGAGAACGGCGCTTTCGGATTCACCGGCCTGGAGCCCGGCGCCTATTTCCTGACGGCCGAGAAGGCCGGATTCGGGGCGGTCCAACAGAGTGCGATCGTGGAGGCGAACGTCGCCCAACCCCCGGTCATCAAGATCCTCATGGAGCAAGACCCGAGCACGGCGCCGTTCGTCGAGTACAGTGCCTTCAACGGCTACGTCGCGTGTTCCTTCACTTTGGGCGTGCTGAGCCTGGCCGCGTGCGGTGTCGACGGCGTGGACGAACAACTGGGCCACGTCTTCCTTGAAGAGCACGTCTTCGACCGCGCGCCCCAGTGGGTGCAATCGGAGATGGTCTGGGAGAACACCCAATCGGCGGGTGACTGGATGAGCGTCTCATGGACCGACCCGGGCACCAACGGCCAACGTCGCATCTCCGCGGCGGACGGCCCGTCACCGCTGATGACCAGCTGGGACCGCGCCACGTTCGACGAGATGAACCTCACGGGCCTGACCCTGTGGCTCCGGGTGTTCAGTACGGCGCAGGACGGCACGGATTTCGTTGATGAAGAGACCTGGAACAGCCAATACCGCCCCATGTACGGAACGCTCAACAGCACCGGCCTGGTCGGTGTGGGCGAGACCTGGGCAGACAATGCACCGTACGGCGCCCAGCCCTTTGGCGAGGATTGCGTCAAGTACCCTGTGCTGTTCGATGCCTGCCTCAACTGGCGCGGCGTCGGGATGACGGTGAGCCAAGATTACGAGATGTTCACCAGCACGTTCTTCAATCTGATGCCGAAGGATGGCTGGATGTTCACCGAGGACGGCAACCACCCCCTCGAGTGACCGGCTCCTGACCTACGCGAGCATTTCCTGGAGCTCGCCGTTCTCGAGCATCTCCAGCGCGATGTCGCTGCCACCGATCAACTCACCCTTCACCCACACCTGGGGGAGGGTCGGGAACTGAGCCCATTCAGCGATCGCTTGGATGGCCTGGAAGGGATCGGGTTGGTCGAACATGTTGACATGGGCGAACGGGCGCTCCAATTGCTGGAGCACGGCGGCCGCGCGGGCACTGAACCCGCACTGGGGCGCGTCGGGGGTCCCTTTCATGAAAAGCACCAGGTCGTTGTCAGCCACGAGTGCGTCCCACGTCGCCTTCTGTTCAGGCGTCAAGGCGCCAGCGGTGGGTGCCGGGGCACCAGCCATCGGGATGTCCATGCTGCGCCATGCGACGGCCCGGGTCTTCAATCCTTTGGCCAACTACGTGGGTGCATCCCTTCACCTTCTTGATGTGGCACGAAGGGGCGCGGCAGCACGCCGTCGAACCGGGTCTCCAGCTCTTCTGGTGTGATGCACTTCAGGTCCAAGGCATGCACGACGCCGGATTGGATGTGCGGTGTGAACGCGGCGAGGACCGGGCGTTGGCGCTGAAAG
The DNA here is from genome assembly GCA_041638175.1 of Thermoplasmatota archaeon. Taxonomy (GTDB): domain Archaea; phylum Thermoplasmatota; class E2; order JACPAO01; family JAHFTW01; genus JBFKXH01. The sequence continues at coordinate 1,880 of JBFKXH010000105.1, read as the reverse complement.
CTGCGCTGCCCTGCGAACGAGGCGGCCACGATGACCACGTGCCAGTGGTCGCCGCCGCCATTGAGGTCGGTCGGGTGGACGACTGCGTCCGGTACGACGGTCTTGATGATGGCTTCCAGGCCTTGTGGGTCCACATCGGAGGCAGGCAGAAGCGGTGCTTCAGTCTGACGGAAGTGCCTGCAAACAATCGGCAATGAGGTCTTGGGCGTCCTCGACCCCCACGCTGATGCGCACGAGACCTTCGGTGATCCCTTCGGCTTGGCGGACCTCGGCGGAGGCGTACGCGTGACTGGTCTCGACCGGCAGGCTTGCCAGGCTTTCAACGCCGCCAAGAGACGCTGCCGGCGTGATGATCCGCAACCGGCGACGGAACGCCTGGGCTGCCTCCAGGCTTCCAAGATCGAGGGTCACCATGCCGGGGGGCATGGAAAGCGACCGCCCGGCGCGCGCGTGGTCCGGGTGACTCTCCAGGCTCGGGTGGTGCACCGTGACGTGATCCTGCAACGCGGCCGCCAGCGCGACCGCGTTGGCGCTGTGGCGCGCCATACGGATCGGCAGCGTCTTCATGCCCCGCTGCACCAAGTACCCGGCCAGTGGATCAAGCGTGGCACCAAGATTGCGGCGCCGGGTCCAAAGGGACCGCCCGTCATCCCGGGTGCAGACGAATCCGGCTGTGACGTCCGAATGACCGCCCAGGTATTTGGTGCCCGAATGGACCACCAGGTCCGCTCCCATCCGCAGTGGGCGCTGCAGGACCGGCGTGGCGAAGGTCGCATCGACGCAGAGCTTGGCGCCCACGTCCTTGGCTGCCAGCGACCATGCCTCAAGATCGGGGACACGTAGCAGCGGGTTGGTGACCGATTCAAGCCATACGAGGGTGGTCCCGTCCGGCACGGCCTTGGGCCCTTCCGCATCGAAGACGTGGACACGGACGCCCATGGGCTCAAGCTCTTCGCGCACCAGCGCCATCGTACCCCCGTAGACGCCCTGTTGGATGGCAAGGGTGTCGCCTGGACCGAGATGGTCCGACATGACCGCATGGATCGCAGCCATTCCGCTGGCAAAGGACCATGCCACGGCCGCCCCTTCCAGCGTCGCCATTTTGGCCTCCAGCGCTTGGGTCGTCGGATTGTCATAGCGCGTATAGATGAACGGCGCCTCGCCGCCCTCGAGCTCTGGGTACCGGAAGGTGGTCGATTCGACGATCCGGGTGTTGACGGCGCCGTCTTGCGGATCGGGTGATTCGCCCCCATGGACGGCGTCGGTGCCTGTAGCCACGAAACGTCATGCCACAAGGGGCTCATCACACCACCGGTGCACAACGCTTTCAACCGCGCGGCCGCTGGCAACCATGTGTGGCGTGGTCTCCTGTTGTTGGCTGCTCTTTCCGGGTGCGTCCAGACGGTCGATCCGGCGCCGGCGAATGCGCCACTTTCGAGTCCCGAGACTCCTTTTGCGTTCCAAGGCGACGATTGCTGGGTAGGTGCCGTCTTCCCGTCCGTCGAAGCAGGAGCCACGACCCGGTTCCTGCCTGAAGGGTACTGGCCCCGTGACGCGGCGCAGTTCTTCGAGGCCGGCGTCAACGCCGGGCGGGACGCCTTCGCCAGTATCTGGATCTCGTGCGACTTTGAAGACGAGCCGCCACTCACGTTGGGCTTCTTCGGCGTGTACATCGAATCGCCCGCCATGCGACCTGGTGCCAGTTACGATTTCTATGAACTGGAGCGGTTCACGGACCACGACGACCTATTCCATGAGGTCTCCAAGTACACATCCCACACGGAAGAGGAGCTTGCGTTGGAGATCCAGGAGCGCCGCGACCGGCCCATCCACGATGGCGTGGGCCAGGTCCGGAACCTGCATGCACGCCTGTTCCAGTG
>JBFKXH010000104.1:0-6199 GCA_041638175.1 Thermoplasmatota archaeon | reverse complement strand
CCACGGCCGACTGGCAGGGACCCTGTACTGGGAAGCCCAGACCGGCAGCTACTACCCGCTGCCGGCGACCCTCCGCCTTTGGTGGGGGGATGTCTATCTGGCCGTCGATGGACTCTGTGCGCGCCAGCCATGCGAATCAGCCATTGATCTGGTGCAAGCGTACGAGCCCACGTTCCAACGGCCGCCCACGGAAGTGCAGGAGGTCACCATGACCGTGCACGTCCTTCCCGGCCTAGGCCTGGTCTGGTTGGCGCTGGGGCTGTTTGTCTACGCCATGGCCGTGATTGCACAATCGGGAATTGCCTTATCTACGAAAGGCTCCAGGGATACCTGATGAGGTGGCTACTGGTCCTTCTGCTGATCCCCATGGCGGGCGCCTGGGCCGAAGCGGACGCACCGGCCCTGGACCCTCGCGTCGCCGAGGTCGGTCATAGCCCCGAAGTGCCCGCTCCCGGCACGCAATGGACAGGGACCATCCGCTTCCACGAGGGCCACAACATCACCGCCGTGCGATACCAGATCTGCAATGTCGGCACCGCATGCTTTGCAGGCCCCACGCTCGCCGAACAAGTGGACGCCAACACGTGGCGTTTCGACACCAGCGACTACGGCCCCGGAGGCCAGGCGGTCGAGTGGGGCATCTACTACCCGGGCGAGTCGTCCGAGGATTGGCTCGTCGGGGTCAAGTATCTGCTCTTCACCGGGGGCGATGGGACCGAATACGAGGCGGCCGAACCGTTCCCCCAGGGCCTCGACTACGAGTCCGATGAATGTGCCAGTATGGCGTGGGTGGATTGCGACGCCACCCACTACATCACGTTCCCCATGCCGACGGCCGCAGCACCGGGGCAGGACGCGCCGGGTCTGCCCGTGATGCTGTTGGTGCTTGCCCTAGCGGTCCTTGCCCGGAGGCGGTGAATGGACGACCGCCGGCGCGCTTTGCTGACCGTCGGCATCGTCGTCGTGCTACTGGCAGCCGGCTTCCTTGCCTGGCACGTGCTGCGACAACCTGGCGGGACGGCGCCGGACTTCACGGTCACGACGACCGGCTACAATGGCACGCTCGGTACGCCCGAGAACTTCACCCTGAGTGAGCACCGCGGCAAGGTGGTGCTCATCGACATGATGGCCGTCCATTGCCCAGGCTGTGACATCCTTGCGCAAGACGTGCTCAAACCGATCTACAATCACTACGGGAATCGCAGCGACTTCGTGCTGATCTCGGTGGACGTATGGTCCAGTGACGAGGCCAACCAAGGCTTTGGCGGCGAAAGCGACGAGGACATCATCGGGTTCCAAGAAAAATGGGGCTTCGACTGGCCCCATGCACAGGACACCGACCGGGTCTTCGAGAAGTACAGCACTGTCCCGATCCCGATGCTGGTGCTCGTCGACAAGGACGGGGACATCGTCATGGAGAAGCGCGGCCAACCAAGCCATGCGGAGGTCGAGTCCCGGGTCCTGGCGGCATTGGCCGACGAAGCCGAGACCGTTTCCGTGCTCCGCGTGGGGCTGCCCGTCATGGCGCTCATTGCCGGCGTGGCGTCGTTCTTCGCGCCCTGCAGCGTCGGCCTGATCCCCGCCTACATGGGGGTACTCCTGAAAGGCTCCGAGCGGGCCAGTCAAGCACAGCGCTTCGCCGTGACCTTCCGAGGCGGCCTTTCCACGGCCGCCGGCATCGTCAGTCTATACGCCCTCGTCGCCGTGGGCCTGTACCTGGCTGCCGACACCTTGCAGCCACTCATCGTCAACGCCGTGCCCGTGATCGCCATCTTGCTGATCCTGTTCGGTCTGACCATGCTCCGCTCCGGCACATGGGACGCCATCGCGCAGCGATTGGGCATGGGGCACATCGATGGCCGGCGCGGCTTCTACGCGTTCGGCGTAGGGTATGGCCTGGCCGCGTTCGGATGCACCGGCCCGATCTTCCTACCGGTACTCCTGGCCGCGTTCGGCACCAGTGCCATCATGGGCTTCACGGTCTTTGCCATCTATGCAGGGGCCATCGCGGGCTTCGTGCTCTTGGCGGCAGGCCTGGTGGCCAGCGGGCACACCACGGGACTTCGCAAGATCCTGTCCAAGACCCACATCATCAACAAGGTGGCCGCGGTCCTGATCATCGCCGGGGCCTTCTGGGTCTGGTACGTCCACTTCGACGCCACCGGCCACTGGTTCTGGGATTAGAGCCGCTGCGTGCGCCGGTTGCTGACGAACGCATCCACGATGGCGGTCTCTGCCTCGCCCCACGCAATGGGGATCTGCTTCCACGTGTTGGCGCGCAGGTCCCCGATGCAATAGAGCCCCGAAATGGCCTCCCCTTGCTGATCCAGAACCCGGCAATCGGCGTCCGTGACGATGAACCCCTGCTCGTCGGTCTGCGCACCCAGGGCGATGCCGTGTTCGTTGTTGACCTTGTACCAACCCATGCTGATCCAGGCCTTGTCGAAGCGCTGCTCGGATCCATCCTCGAAGATGATCCCGAACTGGCCGTCCTTGATGCCGGTGAATTCCTTGATGTGCCCGTAATGGATCGGGATCTCCCACTTCTCGAGGTCCTCCTCCACCTCTGCCCACGGGGCATGGGGATCGGCGGGGCCTTCGGTGTTCTCTTCGCGGACGTTGCAGAACGGCACCACGTGGGTCTCGGCGCCGAAGTTGGCCTTCAGGCTCTTGGCGATGCCACGGCTTCCCGGGTCGCAGCCAAGCACGGCCACCTTCTTGCCTTCCACGGTGTGGCCGTCACAGAGCAGACAATAGTCGGCCAGCCCTTTGTTGGCGTACGGCAGGACCGCTTCGATGTCGCGCTTTCGAAAATCACGCAATCGGGGCTGGCCGTCGCTTGCGCCCGTGGCAAGCACCAGGACCTTGGCTTCGATTGTCACGTCGCCATCCTTGCCGCTGCCATGGACACGGTAGCCGCCTTCGATCCCTTCGACGCGGGTCACCTCTGTGTTCTCATGCACGGTCACGAAGCGCCGGCCGACGTCTGCTTCGTATTCGGTGATCGCATCGAAGCCCTTGGCCACGATGTCGCGCCCCGCCTCCTTGAAGCGCCCGGGCAGATTGTCCACGCGAGGCGACCAGAAGATGCGGCTCAACTTTCGGCCCTTGTCGAACAGGACCGCCGTCCGGTACAGGAGCGCGGCCTTGAGCGCCGCGTGGGTTCCGGCCGGACCGCCTCCCAGGATGGCCACATCATGCATGGGTCCCCATCGGCTCGTCTGGGGTTTGATGCTTGCGCCCTGGGCACAGGGTTCAAGCGGACGCCGTGGCTGGCAGGCGCGTGCGCGTCGCTGCGTTGTTGCTTCTCTCCATGTTCGCCGTGCCCGTGGCCGCCCATGGTGGCGAACACGTCTGCGGCGATCCGTTGGCGGGCCTCAACCACCTGCGGATCTGGGAAGAGACCCTGGCAGCCGGCGAGTCGGCCCAGGCCTTGGGCATCTTCGACGGCTGCCCCCTGCGCGCCGGCTGGTGGATGGCGGTCTGGATGGAAGCCCCTGAAGGGTTTGCATTGACGATCGAACACGAGAACCAAGACCTGGGAACCTGGGACATGCAAGGGTACGCGCACGTGCAATTGCCTGTGGATGGGTTCCCCGAGTTCACCGTGACCGCATCCCAGCCAGGGACGTTCCGGCTGTACTTCGATCAGACCTGCGCATGCACCGGCAAAGGCATACCCATCAACGGGGGAAGTGCGTGGTTCAACGTCGAAGCGGCGGCCGGGGAGACGGTCACTTTCGACTTCCGCTTCACGCCCGTCTGGTCAGGTCTTCAGGCCCCCGCCATGCCGGACCAGATGCGCGTGGAGTTGGCCTGGGTGGAGCCGACCGACAACGGCCCCGTGGTCATCGAACGCGAGATCGTCACCTTCCACGAGACCTGCGTCGAGACCCGGTTCACAGGGTGCCACGAATACTCCTTCACGGCCGAACGGGACGGGACCCAGTACGTTTGGGTGACCACAGCCCACAACGGCGACGACGGCTGGATCATTCAGGCCGCCCCTGAATTGCGCGTGGGCCTAGACGCCCCAGGCCCCGGGGTCTGGGTCGGCATCGTCATCCTCTTTGGCCTCGCCCTCAAGCGACGGGGCTGAAATCCGGGTCTCGCAAACTGTCGATCAGCACTTGGCCGATGCGCCCCAAGGCCACAGGTGAGATGTTGGTCATGTCGTCGCCACTCGTGTGCCAGTACGGCGGGAACCCACCCGGGCTGCGGCCGTAGTCGATGATGTCTACGGAAGGCACACCTTCTTCGATGAACGGGATGTGATCATCGAACACGGAGCGCTGCCGGTCCGTGAAAGCCGTCGGCCAGATCCGCTTGCCGTGCTCCCAGAGAAGCGCCTGCATCGCCGGGTCAGACCCAGCACTGTGGCCCTCCAGGACGAATTTGGCATCCAGATCACCCACCATGTCCAGCAGCACGAAGCGGTCTACCAAGCCTTCTGGCATGGTGCGCGCAAAGTGGATGCTCCCGGCCAGGGGGTGACAGTCCTCGAAACCGTCTTCGCCATCAAAGAAGATGATGCCGATGCCATGGTCAAGGACCAGTTCGCCGTCGCTGATGTGCTGCATCAACCGCAGCAGGACGCCGACGCCCGAAGCACCGTCGTTGGCCCCGACCATGGGGCCGCCGTGGGAATCCTCCTTGGAATCCCAGTGGGCCCCGAACCAGATCATGTCACCGCTGCCTTGGGTCGCATACAGGTTGTGGAACGTGAATCCCGGCAGCTCGTCTCGGTCCTCCTGGGTACAACGGTTGTAGACACCCACCGCACCGGGGTCGTGTTGCTGGTACTCGGCGCCCGTGAAGCTCTGGCGCGTGACCGACCAGCCAGGCATGGCCATGGTGGCTTCCAGCCACTCGGCCGCTGAGGTATGACCCGGCGTGCCGGGCGCCCGGTAGCGCGGCTCTCCGTCCTCGGTCACAAGCGCCTCGACGAACGCGTAAGCGCCGGCTCCGTCGAACCTCAGGGCAGGCTCAGGTCCGGGCTCTTGGCAACCGGCCAGGGCGAACAACAGGACGACCAGCAGGGCGCGCACGATTTCTCATTGCGCCGTGGCGCTTGACCTTGCCGGCCAATAGGCTGCCAAGCCCAAGGCCCCGGCCGCCAGGCTCATCGCCCGGTAGTAGAGAACGTAATCCACTTCCCCCGTGCTGAGGGCAGCGCCGATGAGTGCCTTGGAGACGAACCAAGCCCATACAGCGCCCGCCACCAGCAAAGCACGGCGCCGATCGGCCGGCGCAAAGTCGCGCGATGCGATGGCCAAGGCCGCCGCGAGGATCAATGCCGGCAGCGTCATGGCACCCATCAATGCGAAGATGAAGCCGCTGGGTTCGGACGTGTAATCTGGCACCACAAAACCCCGCTCCAAGTGGACACCATCCAGCCCCGCGTAGTACACGTTGCCGATGGCAAGGAAATAGATGGCCGTCACAATCGTCCAGAGGAACTCCGGCAGGATGTGCTTGCCTCGCACCAAGTAGTAGAGATGGGCCGTGATCAAGCCCGTGCCGAAGAGGGAAGCGGCCACGGCAAGCAACCAAAGACCGAACCAACCCCACGCCGCGCCCGGGTCACTCAACACCAAGAGGACCATCATGGGCGTCGTCGCCACGCCGAGCGCATTGAGTTGCCACCACCGCACGAACGGCATGCGCCCTTCGGGTCCGAAACGGACGATCAAGATCGCGACCGCGAGATAGGTCAATGCCTCCACGGTGGCGGCCGCCGATTGGACCCATTCCACAAACAGGATGCTGCAAGGCCAGTATTAAGCACGGAGGTTCGGCCGGGGGCGACCGCGTAGGATGCCAGTCGCCGGGCAGGATGGGAAGTGCAGGGGGTATGATTGGCCATTGACGAATCATGCTTGGCCGATGTCTAAGTAGGATAGCAGGAAGTCCTGTTCATGGGCTCCGTCCACGAATCAAACTACCAAGACGCCGTAGACCGCCTCCTTGAAGATCTTGATCACGCTGAGAATCGCGCAATCATTGAGGACTACTTGGCAGAAAAAATGGCCAACGGTGTCAAGCCGGCTACGTGCTACAACAACGCGGTCTGCCTCCGCGATCTAAGCGCATTCCTCAACGAAGATTTGGCGAAGGCAACGAAGAAGGACATCGTGCGTTTCGTGAATCATCGGACGCGCATTCGCCACTGGCGCCACAAGAATCGCGACGGCACCTT
>JBFKXH010000103.1:0-6200 GCA_041638175.1 Thermoplasmatota archaeon | reverse complement strand
GCCATGGCGCATCGGCAACGCCCATGGATCGGCGTCCAGTTCCACCCCGAGTCCATCCTGACCCCGGACGGACCCCTCATGCTGCAGAATTTCGTGGAGATGTGCCAGTGAAAACCATTACAGCCCCGAGCCATGCCCGGCCGGTGCGTGCCCAGATCCCCGAACTGCTGGATCGCCTCTTGGCCGGCGACCCCCTCAGTGAATCCGAAGCCGAAGACCTGATGGACCGCATCCTTACGGGGGACCTGGGGCCGGAGCGGATCGCCGCCTTGATCGTCGCCTTGCGCGCGAAGGGCCCGGTCGCCGACGAACTGGTCGGATTCGCCCGTGGCATGCGAGCCCACAGTCACCGCATCGCCGCGCCGGCCGGGATCGTCATGGACAATTGCGGCACTGGAGGGGCGCTGCACAAGACCTTCAACATCAGCACGGCCACGAGCTTTGTCCTGGCAGCGGCGGGCATCACCATGGCAAAGCACGGCAACCGCAGCGTCACCCGACCAAGCGGTTCAGCCGACATCCTCGAGGCCGCGGGCTCCAATCTGGAAATGTCGCCCCAGGCATCTCAACGGGTGCTAGGAGAATGCGGCATCGCGTTCCTCTTTGCGCCGACCTTCCACCCTGCCATGCGCCATGCGGGACCCGTGCGCCAAGCCCTCGGCATCAAGACCGTCTTCAACCTCCTCGGACCCTTGACCAATCCCGCCGGCGCGACACACCAGGTCCTGGGTGTGTATGACAAGAACCTCGTCCCGGTCATGGCGGAAGCCCTGGCCCGGCTAGGCATCCAAGAAGGGTTCGTTCTGCATGGAGAACCCGGCTTTGACGAAGCGACCCCATGCGGCCCAGTGCACTATGTGCGCATCCACCACGGCATCACCCAGGAGCCAGAGGTGCTCGAGCCGGGCCAACTCGGCATCCCCCCATGTCATCCCGACGAGTTGCTCCCGGTGCCACCGGGCGAGGGAGCGGCGCGGTTGGAAGCCTTGCTGGGTGGAGGGGGCGCTGACGTATGGCACGATACGGTCGCACTCAACGCCGCCTTCGGGCTGGTCGCCGCCGGCCAGGCTGCATCCCTGCAAGAAGCCCTTGCACAGGCCCGGGAGATCCTACGAAGCGGACAGGGCAAGCATAAACTGGAGGCATTCCTCGCCGCCACCCGGAGCCCCCATGAGTGACAAGCCCGCCGTACTGCAAGACAGCGAATTCACCGTGGAGGAGAGCCTCCTGTACAAGGCCTGCCGAACCGGCGCCATCTGGACGAACAAGCTCTTCTTCAGTTCGGCCGTTCTGCTTGGCATCTGGCTCCTTTTCGCCTACTTCGGCGGGATCAGTGACTGCGAAGGTGGCCTGGGCCACGTCGGCAACAACAGCACCCAGGACCTGGACCAGGTCGCAGAAGGGACCTGCAGTCCGATCCTGACACCCACCGCCAAGTACCTCGGCGCCATGACGATCTTGAGCTTCCTTGCGTCCCTGGGCTTCGGGGCCCTGGGACTCGTGGTCGGGAAGCGGATCCTGGAAGTCACCCCGACCGAGGAAGAACCGGGTGCCGAAGAATCCCAAAAGTAGACTGGACCGGTTCGTCCACGACGCCCGCGCTCGCGTGGCCGCCGGCTACTATGCGACCCGGCACGGCGGCACCGCCCGACCGGGCTTCACCCGATCGGTGCAAGGTGGCATCATCGCCGAGTTGAAGCCGCGCAGCCCGAGCAGCGGCCGCCTCCTGCAACGCCCAGCTGCGGACATGCTACGGGCCTATGACGCCGGCGGTGCCGCCGCCATTTCGGTGCTGACCGATCCAGATCACTTCGACGGAGAGTTGGACCACCTGGCCATGGCCAGCAAGCTGCGACCGACCCTCATGAAGGATTTCATCGTAGACCCGGCCCAGCTTATCTGTGCGGCAGACCACGGCGCCAGCGCGGTGTTGCTGATCGAGCGTCTTTTTGAGGACCCGACGGACCGTGAGGCTCTCGTCACGGCAGCCCACGCGCTCGGTCTTGAGGTGCTGCTGGAGGTCTTCGACGAACATGATTGGCACAATGCATCAGCATCCGCCGCCGACGTGATCGGCGTGAACGCCCGTGACCTGGAGTCCCTGGCCGTGGACCGCGCCAGCGGACTGTCCCTGCTGCACCGCATCGCCACGAAACGGCCGGCCATCGCGTTGTCCGGCATCCATGCCCCGGCCGATGCAAACGCAGCTTTCATGGCTGGCGCACACGGAGTGCTGGTCGGGACCGCCCTGATGCAAGCGCCCGATGCCCGCTTGTGGCTGCGAGCGCTGCGACGACCCCTGGCCAAGGTCTGCGGGCTCACCAACCAAGAAGACCTGGAGGCCACGCTGGACGCCGGCGCGGACCTGGTAGGCTTCGTCGTGGATCCACGATCGCCACGACACGTCTCTCCCATGCAAGCACAGGCGCTGATCGAGATTGCCAAGGGTCGAGCGGCGACCGTGCTGGTGACCAACCACCCCGACGACTGGGAGGTCCGCGAATGGTGCCGCGTAACCCATCCCGACATCGTCCAGGTGCATGGATTCTCCCCGTCCCCTGAATGGATCCACAGCCTGCACGGCCAAGGCACCCAGACATGGACCGCTGGACCGAAGCCCTCCCCTGCCGATGGCCATGTGGTCGATCACGAGACCCCGGGCCAAGGAGCGGCGCGAGACTGGACCGTCGGCACGATGGGACACCAACGCCCCTGGCTGGTGGCCGGCGGCATCGGACCAGAGGATGTCCCGACGGCCCTCACCTCGGGAGCCTGGGGGGTCGATGCATCAAGTCGGCTCGAGACCGGGCCCGGTCGCAAGGATGCAGCCAAGGTACGCGCTTTCATCGAGGCGGCCCATGGAGGGCCCCCATGAGCGAATTCGGTCCGTACGGTGGCCAGTGGATCCCCGAGACCCTGATGCCCTCCGTGCAAGCCGTGGCCGCCGCTTACGAAGAGGCCATGGCAGACCCTGCGTTCCATGAATCGCTGGCCGAATACCACCGCCACCTTGGTGGGCGCCCGACCGCGTTGTACCGGTGCGACCGGCTCACCGAAAAGGTCGGCGGCGCGACCCTCTGGCTCAAGCGCGAGGACCTGGTCCATGGCGGTGCGCACAAGTTCAACAACGTCATGGGCCAAGCGTTGCTTGCCCGACGGATGGGCAAGACCCAGATCATCGCCGAGACCGGGGCCGGCCAACACGGGGTCGCCACCGCCATGGCGGGCGCCTCACTCGGAATCCCGGTCACCATCTTCATGGGCGCAAAGGACATGGAGCGCCAGGCGCTCAACGTGTTTCGGATGCAGCTGTTTGGCGCTCGCATCGAGCGTGTCGAAGGCGGCAGTGCCACACTCAAAGACGCCGTGAACGCCACCCTCCGCGCCTGGGCCGCAGACCCGCAGGCATACTATCTCGTCGGAAGTGTGGTCGGTCCGCACCCGTTCCCCCGGATGGTACGTGATTTTCAGAAGATCATCGGCCAAGAGATCCGGCAGCAGGCCGCGACCCAGATCGGCCGGGACCCGGACCTACTGGTCGCCTGCGTCGGCGGAGGCTCGAATGCCATCGGCACGTTCTACCCGTTCCTTGGCACGGATGCCCGGCTCGTGGGTGTCGAAGCCGGGGGCGACGGCGTCGCGACGGGGCGCCATGCCAGCGCCTTCGCAAAGGATCGACGCGGCATCCTCCACGGCATGCTGAGCTATCTCTTCCAAGAGGACGGCCAGGTGGTCGAACCCCATTCCATCAGCGCCGGCCTGGATTACCCCGGCGTAGGGCCCGAACATGCCCAACTGCACGACGAAGGACGTGTGGAATACGTGACCGTGACCGACGACGAAGCCCTCGAAGCGACGCGAACGCTGTGCGAACTCGAAGGGATCCTTCCCGACCTGGAGTCTGCCCATGCATTGGCGCACGCCATGAAGATCGCCAAAGAGCTCAACCCATCCAAACACATCGTCGTGACCCTCTCGGGGCGTGGCGACAAGGACGTCCACACATTGCAGGAGGCATTCTCATCACGACCTTCGTGACGCCGTCCCTGAGCGTCTACGTGCCACTGGGTTACCCCGATCTGGCGGCCAGCATCGACCGGGCACTGGATGCCGCCGCGGCCGGCGCCGGGTGGCTCGAATTGGGCTTTCCGTTCAGCGACCCGGCAGCCGATGGCCCCGTCATCGAAAAGGCGACGCAGGCTGCGCTTCGCGGTGGCACCACCTACCAGGATTGCCTGCAGGCCGTCGCCTCGATCCGAGCCAACACGTCGATCCCCCTCATCGTGATGACGTACGCAAACGTAGCGTATGCCCGGGGGTGGGAAGGATTCGCCGCCGAGATCGCCCATGCAGGTGCGACCGGATGCTTGCTGGCAGATGTGCCTCTGGAAGAATCGGGGCCGATCCGGAAGGCGCTGGCGTCGCACCACCTGGCATGGGTCCCCCTGGTCTCCCCACTCACTCCGGCAGACCGCATGCGCGCGATCGCAGCGACATGCACCGGCTTCGTCTACGTTGTGAGTTCCCTCGGCATCACCGGCCAGACACTGACCGGCCCCGTGGAGGAGACCGTCCAGCGGCTCCAGGCAGTCACGGATCTTCCCATCGCCGTCGGATTCGGCATCCAAGGATCCCACGACGTGCGGCGCATCGCCGACCTTGGCGCAGCGGCCATCGTGGGAACGCACCTGGTCTCCCTGCAACACGACGCCCCGGCGTACCGCCAAGCGCTTTCGACCTTGATGGAGGGGCTGGATGCTTGACAAGGACGCCATCCATGGCGCCATGGAGGAGACACGTGAACGAACGTGGTTCCTGGTCAGCGGCCTCGCGGAGGCGGACCTGTCCGAAGCGGCCTGCGACTACCTCAGCCCACCTACTTGGGACCTAGGGCACATCGCCAACTTCGAGGAACTTTGGCTCGTGCAACGCTTGCTCGAATGCGCCGAGATGCATGAGGGATTCAACGACACGTACGATGCCTTCAAGCATCCCCGCGAAGAGCGCCCTGACCTGGCCCTGTTGGACCGGGCAGGCGTCAAGGCATACATGGAGGAAGTGCGGGCGCGCACGCGCGCCGTCCTCAACGATCTGGACGACCAGGCATGCGACCGATTGACGCAGGACGGCTTCGTCTACACCATGATCCTGCTGCACGAGCAACAACACCAGGAGACCCTCCTACAGACCATCCAGATGCGCGCCCACCACAACGCGTACCACATCCCCGGCTCGGTGCGCCGACTGCCCGATCCAAACCCCCCGGGTCCCTCCTGGTGCAAGATCCCCGAAGGGCCGTTCACGATGGGGCGCGCCCCCGGGCCCGGCGTCTATGACAATGAGAGCGAACCCCACGAAGTCCACCTGGACGCGTTCGAAATGGCACGCTACCCGGTCACCACCGGAGAATACCTCCAGTTCATGGAAGCCGGTGGATACGAAGACCGCGGTCTCTGGTCGACCCGGGGTTGGCAGTGGGCGAAGGAGCACGAGGCACCGATGTACTGGGATCGCATCGATGGGGCCTGGCATCGGGTCGGCTTCGGCTGCCAGATCCCGGTCGCTGACTACCCAGACGAGATCTTGGCCCATGTGAGCCACTTCGAAGCCGAAGCGTACGCCGCATGGCGGGGCGCAAGATTGCCGACGGAAGCAGAATGGGAGAAGGCAGCAAGCCCCGACGGGCGTCCTTACCCGTGGGGCGACAGGGCGGACACCGACCACGCCAACATCGATCAACTGGCTTTCGCCCCATCGCGCATCGGAGCCTTCCCACAGGGCGCAAGCCCGTTCGGATGCGAACACATGATCGGTGACGTGTGGGAATGGACAAGCAGCGCATTCGAACCGTACCCGGGTTTCCACGCGTACCCGTACGACGAATACTCGAAGGTGTTCTACGGCGGCGATTACCGGATCCTGCGAGGCGGTTCCTGGGCCACGCGGGCCGGCTGCGCCACGACCTACTTTCGCAATTGGGACCACCCGTATCGACGGCAGATCTTCGCAGGCATCAGGCTGGCGAAATAGGCAAACAGTTTCCAAGGACGGCCCCAGTGCTCTGCCCGTTGGAGACCGAGAGTTTCACCAGCCAGGGCATCGTCGAAGACACCCGGCGCGGCCTGACAGACGAACCCAAGTGGCTCAGCAGCCTGTATTTCTATGATCGCCGCGGATCGGAGATCTTCGATGCGATCTGC
>JBFKXH010000102.1:0-6207 GCA_041638175.1 Thermoplasmatota archaeon | reverse complement strand
GGGGATGGGATGCACTCAAAGGGGGTTCCAGCCCGCCTTCCTATTTGACCATCATTTCCCTTGCATAGATATCTGTTTCGTTCTATGCTTTTGGGCCGAAAACCTGGTCGGCTCTTTGGAATCCCTCCTGGGCAGGGGCCACCATGTCCACTTCTTGGGTGTGATCGGCCATGCGAAGTCGATCAAAGCGGTCTGGAAACCGAACGATCCGCTCGTCCAAGACCACCGCCAGTCCGCGGTCCTCAGGGCCTCGCACCAAACGACCCACGGCCTGGCGCAGCACGCGCCCCACGGGCTCATGGACCGCGATGCGCCAACCGGCGTCGCAGCGCACGTCGTAATGATGGATCAGCGCCTGGGATCGGGCTGAAGGCTTGGGGTAAGGGATCCCCATGAGGATCATCCGCTCCATGGCGTCGCCAGGGTAATCGATGCCTTCGGTCAGGCGCCCTCCGAGGACCCCCACAAGCAACGCGCGGGTGGCTTGACTGCCGCGGAACCGCTGGACGAGGCGCATCAGATCGGGCGTGCTCATCCCAGACTCCTCTTGGAAGATCTCAGCGTCCAGGCCGTGCAGGAAACCTTCCTCGAGATAATCCTCCATCATGGCGTGACTGGGAAACCACACGCCGATGCGCCCCTCCCATGTCGCCAGCATCTGGCGCCCTGCGGCTTGTTGGCGCGCGATCTGGCTTGGGTCCTCCGTGATGGCGACGTGGCTGCGCTGCATGCCTCGCAGGCCCCAGGTCTGCAGGGCGTCAGGGTCGAACGGAGTGGGCAACGTGGCCGTCGCACCTTGCAATCCGCACACCATAGCAAACGATTCAGGTTCCAGGGTCCCACTCATGAAGGTCGCCGAAGCGAATTCGTGGAGCCACGCCAGCCGTGCCGACGGCTCCAAGAGGTGCGCCTCCAAGGCTGGGCGCGGTTCACGGATGGCCAGATGGACGTACGGCGCATCCGTGGCTTGCCACCAGGTCCGAAGGAAATCACCCACGGCGCCCAGATAGCTACGGGGCAACCGTCCCTCACGGCGCCGTTGCTCGCGGACCTCCTCGCCCCACGCTTCCAGCTCCCCTGCGATGGCCTGTAAGGCCGGCCCCGTGGTCCGCAGGGCCATCATGAGGGATTCCTCCAATGCGCCGGGGGGCATCCAGCCATCCTCCTGTTCGGCGACGTGTTCACTGACCAAGGTCCGCAGTACCTCATGCATCTTGGTCAGGAAGGTCGTGGAGAGGACCTTGCCTGCGAGGATGGGATCGTGGAGCTTCTCGGCCTCTTGCATGGCCCTTTCGATGGTCGTGAGGCCGAGGCGGGGCGAATGGTGGCTGCGTGTCGCGTCGGGCAGGTTGTGCGCTTCGTCGACGACCAAGTGGCATGCATCGATGGTGGTGCCCATCCATTCGAGCAGGGCGTTCCGAAGGCGCGTGTCGAGCACGAAGACGTACGGGACGATGACCGTGGCAGCTTGCGGCATCAGCAGCTTGTACGCTTCGTACGCGCAACTCCCCGCTTCGGCGATGCGCCTGGCCAGATCGGCCGGGTCGTTCGAGCCGCTCTTGAGCAGAGCCTCCACCGGACCGGTGCCGTCTTCGAGAAGCCTTTGGTAATAGGGGCAGGCGCCCTTGACGGCGCGACCCGTTGCGTGGGCCTCTGTGGCCTTGCGCTTGGCGTGCTTACAAAGCCGGCCGAGCTCCTCGGGGTTGCCTTCCTTGAAGCGCTCATCGTCTTTCAGGAGCGGGCAGTAATGTTTGCGTCCCATGAATGGGATGGCCATGCCGTCCAAATGGGCGTGCTCGCGCATGACCTGGGTCTGCTGACTGTTGGTCCGGGTCGCGTACACGAGGCGCCGCGGCTCCTGGTGGGTCGCGAACAAGGCGCTCACGGTCTTGCCCAGGCCCGTGCCGGCCTCGACCGCCAACTGACCGCCTTCGGCCTGGTTGCGGGCGATCATCTTGAGAAGCCGGGTCTGACCGCGCCGTGGTGCGTAAGGGAAGCCCTGCACGTAGGTGCAAGGACCCGGTGGTCTTTGGGCGGTACCGGGAGGGACGTGAAAGTACGCCTAAATCTGCCGACTGGCCCACATGTCGTCGGTCAATTGGTGGTAGACGTCCGACTCTTGCGGGCGCGCCTTGCGGCGGCGGCGGATCTCGCGCTCCTCTTCGCTCATTCGGAACACATGGTCCTTCTTGAAGAGCCAGTAGTGCGTGCGCCATTCGCGGCCGTCATAGAGGGTCGTCTCTTCACGCTCCGTCGTGAGCATGCCCTCCTCCTCCAGGATGTAGAAGAGTTGGCGGTCCTCGGGCTCCAAGACGTTGTCGATGACCCGGTCGTCGAATCCGAAGATGTCCATCACAAAATTGGCGTCGCGCATCGCATCTTCTTCGGGAATCCCGATGCGATTGCTGACGGCCATAGCAAGATCTTCCAAGGTAAGGATACGCAACGACATGACTTCTCCAGGACGACCTCTTCTTCTGACTCAGTTTCTACTTAAGACTTGTTGGGTCTTGGAACCCAGTAAAGCCTCTCCTCGTGGCGGATGACTGCAACTTCCGGCTCTTCCACCCAATCATCAGGCACCAACAAGTCCACGGTCTTGTACGTCTGGGGGTCCATGACCTGGGCCCCATCGGGCCCTCGGCTCACCAAGACCGCCTCTTCGATCATTTCCTCGCCCCCAAGGCGATGTAACGCATCCGGGGCGATGCGGGTGCGTAGGTGGGATTCCAGGTCCAATGCGGCCACTTTGCGGCTGTGCACCGCCGTGACGGCGATCGGACGACCCTTGTGGAGCGCGAAATCGCCCGACGAGAACAAATGGATCCGGACCAAGAACGTGACGCGGTACACATCCTCTCCTTCCTTCCGGCCCACCAATTTGGCCGTCTCGGTGACTTGGGCGCCCAAGCGATCCTTGAGCATGCGGGAGACATTGCGGGCGGCATCGATGTCCCCGATGTAGTAATCCCAGCCTCCGTGGATGGGGCCGCCCTTGGCCAGGAAAGCGAAGCGATTGCCCTGATCCAATTGACGGGTCAGGTCCCCCGCCACCAATTGGTGGGCCTTGGCCAATTCCTTGGCCGAGACATCCCGTTCCGTGGCCCGCAACTGAATGATCGCCGCATAGTAGCCTCCCGCGATGCGGCTGCATCGATCACAGACGCCCTTGGTCCGGCGCAATTGCAGCCTCCCGGCGGCGGCCACAGGCACCTCTTCCACGTGACCCGTCATGGAGACCGATACGTGGAAGGTCCGTTCGTCTTTCTGGGTCTCCTCCAATTCCAGGAGCGGACCCTGTACCTGTTCGTGGATCCGGATCGCCTCATGGACGGCCTCTTCACGGACCCATTCCTCCGGGGCATCCGGCTCTTGGTCCATCCAGTGGGCGCCCACATGGCGCGCACCGCAGCTGGCACAGATCTCAAGCTTCACGACCTCTGGGACCTGCATCAGCTCGGTGGTCTTGGCAAAGCAGGCGGCGCACGATCCGTGGATGACCGCCTCGACTTCCTTGCCGCAATCGACGCAGATCATGTTTCCATCACAAGCAACTGCGCATGGGGTACGCCCTCGACCATGAGTACATGGGCTGGGTCGACGAGCCCGGCTTCCTGGGCCACCCGCACCGTGTTCTCCCCCACTAGATTGGCGACCGTGCATTGGGACAAGTAGGCGCGCAGGGTCTCCTCGTCGACCCGCATGCCATCGTAGAACGTCGGCGCGACCTGCAGCGTGATCTTTCCCTCCTTGAATGTCTGGCCCAAGAGCCCTTCGTCACAGGCCGCCAGCAAGCGCTGGAGGCCCTGCTGGTAGTTTCGCACCGCGAACACGGCGGTTTGAACTCGAAACGGCTCAAGACCCTATGGGTTGAGCGGGGCATACGTGCCCGCTCCGCCCTTCATGTACACGGAGTTGTTGCGCCGCAACGTCTCCAGTGCCTTGCGGCATTCGGCGGCGGGGATGCCCGCATCGTCCGCGGCCTCCAGGATGTCCTCTTCCTTTGCGTAGCCCTTGTCACTGGCCTTGCAAAGAGTGCGGATGATGTCCTGGATCGAACGCAGGCGGTCATGCTGCGAGTGGCTCACACCCGTCGTGATGACATCGATGTCGAATTGCCCCGTCTCCCGATCGACGCCCACCGATTGCAGGTAGTACTCGACCAGCCGGATGGCTCGCTCGGCATCCTCGATCGTCGCTTCCTGACTGAGACGGATGCGCGCGCTGGCCTCGGAGAGACGGACGAACGCTTCCAACTGCCGGGCCGTGAAGGGCAGCCCCCCCTCGGAGCTGTTGCGCAGGTCCACGTAGTAGGCTTGGATCCGCTCTACGGCCTCCTGGGTCAAGACCGGGAAGATGTGGCGCTTGGCGTACGCCACATACTTGCGCAGTCGGTCCGCTGCGATCTCGGGCTCCACCTTGCTCAGCAAGGCCTCCTCGTCCTCCATCGAGTAGGCACCCATGGGGTTCTTCATCCGGTGCTCGCGCACCTCCCCTGCTTGATGGGTCTTGAGAATGTGCGCGGCCAGTTGATTGTCCTTGTCGCGCGTCGGCTTGTCCAGCAGACTGAAGATCAGGTCGAAGCGAGAAAGAAGGGCCGGAGGCATGTTGATCTGGGCGTGGATCGGCTCGTATTCATCGAAACGGCCGAGCTTCGGATTGGCTGCCCCGACCACGGCGCAACGGCTCTTGAGCGTGGCACTGATGCCCGCCTTGGCGATGCTGATCTCCTGCTGTTCCATGGCCTGGTGCATGGAGCTCTGGTCATCCTTGGTCATCTTGTCCAATTCGTCAATGCAGGCCACGCCTTGGTCCGCCATGACCAACGCACCCGCCTCCAGCGTCCATTGGCCTTCGCCGAACTCGTCCTTGACCGCGGCGGCCGTCAGACCGGCTGCACTCGCGCTCTTGCCGCTCGTGAAGACAGCGCGGGGCGCAAGTTTGGACAGGTATCGAATGAGCTGCGATTTGGCCACACCCGGATCACCGACCATGAGCACGTGGATGTCGCCGCGGTTGCGGCTGCCGTCCTTGTAGTGCTTCGCCACACCGCCAAAGAGCGCCATGATCAAGGCGTCTTTTTCCATGTCGAGACCGAAGATGGTCGGGGCGAAGCTTGCCCGGAACTTGTCGTAGATCCCAGGATCCTTGCTCGTCTCCTCGATCCACTGTTCATCCTCTTCGGTCAGCTCGATCTCCTCGAATTGGCGTTCTTGGTGCTCGACGCTGATGCATTCAAGGACCTTGTTGAACTCGATGCGTTTCTGGCTTCCTTGTCGCCGTGCCTCCGTCATCAGGATGCCATTCATGCGGATGCGGTCGCCCGGTGCCACCATGTGCACCAGGTCGTCGCGCAAGTGGATTGTCAACCGCTCCGGTTGGGCGCCGCCTCGCAGTCCCTCCGGGGTCTCCTGGATCTCTACCTTCTGATGGTCGACGAAGCGGCTCAGGTCCTCCTTGAGACGCCAGATGTTGCCGCTCTTTTCGCAGGCGTCGCACATGGGCGGTTCGCTCATGAGCTCCTCTTCCTGCAACACGTGCAGCAGGTTGCCACAGGCCTTGCATTCGAAAGCAGACTCGAGCATCATGGGGCGCACTTCCGTGACCTTCTTGACAAGGCCTTCGACGGCCAGGAACCGTCCAAGGTGTTCGGCCCGTAGCTGCCGTGGGATGGTCCGCATCGACTCCGGCAGTCCCCCGATGCGCAGGTGCAGGCGGGGTTTTGGTTCGACGGTGACGTCCATCTGGTACAGCACACCGCTGCCCACGCGAAGGCTATGGCGCGGGCGCTGCAGGATGTAATCGGCGAGGTCGGGGTCGCGCAGTTGGATCTCGTTGAACTGAACCAGCACGGAGCGCTCTTCGGGCCATTGCAGGGCTGCCTCTTGCACACGTTCAGAGCAATAGTCGAGCAGGAACCCTTCCCATTTGGCCGAGAGTTGTGAGTCCTGTACTGTTGTTGCGACCTGCATATCGTGCATCAAGATGTTCCACCGACGAGTTGTGTGTTGGGTTGAGGCAAGTGAACCTACGAGGCCCGGTGCGGATAGACCGCACAGACCCCGCAGGGACACCCAGCGATCCTCCGACAAAGGATCGAGAGGCAGGGAACCGGCCTCCAGCGGCATGGGAAAAGGTGGCTGAATGTTCCGACCACGGGCTTCAGAAACCCCGAGGCATCCATCCGGAGTCGGCCGAACAGGGGGG
>JBFKXH010000101.1:0-6240 GCA_041638175.1 Thermoplasmatota archaeon | reverse complement strand
GGCAGGGGCGAGCCGAACCCCTACATGGGCGCCGACGATGGGTCCTTCTGGGACGGCACGACGCCACCCCACACGGCCCACTACGCGGCCTTCGGTGACGAGGACGACGCCGAGGCGGTCAGCATGTGGGCGGCCTACGAGTTCAGCGACGCGGCCACGGCAGCCGATGCCGTCGCCAAGGTAGACATCTGCCGCAGCTTGCCCGCTGAAGACTCGACGGCCCTGCTATGGGGCCATGCGGTCATCATCTATGACTTCGAGAGTGCCAATGGCCAAGCGTTCTTGGTGAAACACAGCCAGCAATACACGGACGCCACCAGCATCTGCCCGTAGACCACGCACACCCCCTTTATGGGCGGCCCTCGTCGCCGGCTTGTGGCCATCGTCGAGGCACTGTCGCTGAGCAAGGGATACGGGGGAAAACGCCTCTTCGAGGATGCGTCATTCCAGGTCCACGAAGGTGACGTTGTGGCCTTGGTCGGCCCCAACGGTGCCGGCAAATCGACGTTGCTGCGCATCCTGGCCGGGCGCGAACGCCCCGATGATGGCCAGGTCCGGATGGCCGACGTCCGGACCCATTGGTTCGACCAGCACCCGACCATCCCGAACAACGCGACGGTCGCTGAAGTCCTCGCCTCGGAGAAATCGGTACCCCCTGCACTCCAGGGAGAGCACGACGAGCTGGAAGCCAAGATCGCCGACCCTGCACTCTATGAGACGCCGGGGTTCGAACCGGTGCTGGAGCGCTTTGCCGAATTGCAGCAGGAGATCAAACGCGCCAAGGCGCCGGGAAAGGCGGCATCAGGAGTGCTCGACGAATTGGGCGACCTGCCCCTGTCCCTGGACGCCAACAAACTCAGCGGCGGCGAGAAGACCCGGCTGTTTCTGGCACGCACGCTGGCGGAGGCGCAACCGGGCGACTTGGTGGTCCTGGACGAGCCGACCAACCATCTGGACGTGGACAGCATCGAATGGTTGGAGGACTGGATCCGTGGATTCGAAGGCACGGTCTTGTTGGTCGCCCACGACCGCGTGTTCCTTGACAACGTCGCCAACCGGATCTTTGAGGTGCAAAGCGGCATCACCTGCTTCGAAGGCAACTACGAAGAGTACGTAGAACAGCGGGACGAGCGCATCGCCCACCAGCAACGGGAGCACGCCAAGGCCGGCGACAGGCTGGCCCAAGCGAAGGCGACCATCCAACAATTCCGCAAGCAAAAGCGGTTTGACGGCCAGTACGCGAGCCGCATGAAGGCGTTGGAAAAGTATCAGCAGGCCCTCGATCGCACACCGGATGCGGAACTGGAGGGGTTCAGCTTCGGGTTGCAGTTCGGTGCCAGCGACAAGAGCAGCGACGAAATGCTTCGATTCGCTGGATTGTGCAAGGCGTACGACAAGCCCGTGTTGGATGGGGCCGACATGGAACTTCGCAAGGGGGACAGGGTCGGACTGGTCGGAGGCAACGGCGCGGGCAAATCGACCCTCCTTCGTATCCTGACCGGACGACTTGCCAAGGATGCAGGCAGTCTCCACGCAGCCCCCGGCGTGAAAGGCGTCTTCTTTTCCCAGGAACAAGACGATCTCGACCCAAAGCGGACGGTCGCCGACGAAGTGTTGGAGGCACGGACCATGGAGGAACGGGACGTCAAAGCCCTGCTTGGCCGGTTCCGGTTCCGCCCGGCGGTCGACATGGGGCGCAAGGTGGAGACGCTGTCAGGCGGGGAGCGCCAGCGGCTGATGCTCCTCAAGTGCGTGCTACGACCGAGCAACCTATTGATCCTCGACGAACCGACGAACCACCTGGACCTGTGGGCCCGGGACGTGGTCATCCAAGCGCTCAACGCATACCACGGGACCCTCCTGGTGGTCAGTCACGACCGCTACCTCCTGGATGCCACCACGGACAAGACGGCGGTCCTGGACCAGGGGAAGATCAGCACCTACACGGGCAGCTTCACGCAGAGTCGCGACGAGCACGCTGCAAGGCAGGCCAAGGTGGTCAAGGCCCGCTACGTGGTCCGCAAGAAATTCACGGACTGGACCACCCACACCAAGTTCCGGGCCGGCGACGAGCCCGAGCTCACGGATGAGCAAGTACGGGCCAGCATGACCATGCGCAACGCCGTGCTGCAGGGTTGGTTGGAGCGACTTTAGGCTTCCATCGTCTGGATCGACGCGTCGTCGCTCAGGACCTTCTGGGCGGCCTTGGCACGTTGCGCCGCGACCTTGTCCGCAAGGGCGGGGTCGTTGGCGGCCAGGATCTGAGCGGCCAGGAAGCCCGCGTTGTCGCCGCGGTCGACACCGACGGTCGCCACGGGGATGCCCGGGGGCATCTGCACGATGGACAGGAGCGAATCGAAGGGCACCTTGCCGCCGACCGGGATGCCGATGACGGGCTTGGTGGTCATGGCGGCGATGACGCCCGGCAGGGCGGCGGCCACACCGGCCATGCCAATGAACACCTTGGCGCCGCGTTCCTTGACCAGTTCTTCCACGTAGGCCGGGGTGCGGTGAGCGCTGGCCACGTGCATCTCGTAACTGATGCCGAAATCGTCCAGCACCTTGGTGCACTTCTGGCCGACGGCCAGGTCGCTCTTGCTGCCCATGAGGATCATGACATCTACCATGGGGCCGGCGACTAGGTCGGGTTTGAAAAAGTGGCGGTCAGCTCGATGCACTTGCATCAAGGCAAGCGCTGGCGGCAGCACGTAGCTCGTCCTCGGCATCCGCGCGCAACTTCCCGGCAGCGACACGCAACGCGACCCCGACGAGCATCATGGCGGCCACTGCGACCAACACGTACGTGGTCGGAGACGCAAGCCAATGGCCCTGGAAGCCGAAGGCGTCCGCCAGGTCGTATTCTGGCCATTCGATCGTGGCGTCGGCGTATCCGAAGATGCTCGCGATGACCCCCACGGTGGCCCAGAACCACCAGATCATCATGGTGCTGACCCGGCCCAATGCATCAGGCATGCCGGTCTGGTCCACGTGCATGCGGGCCTTGGCCTCGAATGCATCGAAGGCGTCCCGCCCCAGTCGCCCGGCAGCGACTTGGCCGCGGTAGACCTCGATCTGCGGCCGCCATTCTGCACTGCGCCGCATGCGTCGCACCGTCCGGCCGAGTGTCGCAAAAAAGGCGGCCCATGCCAGGCCGATCGCCGCCACGAAGAGCGCCACAGCGATTCGGATCACAGGCATCCAAGCATCGACGTCCGCGTGGGCGCTGCCCTGGTATTTGACAAAACTGGCTCCGGCCATCGCCACTGCCAAGGTGAGCACGGCAGCGAGCCACCCGATGTGCAGGCCGGGCCGGAATGCCCAACCAAAGGCGCGAATCCAATTCACGGCCGCCGAGATTGCGACGGGCACTTGTCTTTTTGGGGAACATGGATTGAAGTGCTCCCCTGCCCATGGCCTTTCGATGTCCGCCCCGGTCCTGCATTTTGAGATCCAAGCCGAGAACGTCGACCGATGCATGGCATTCTACCGTGATGTCTTCGGATGGGAGATCGTCGATGTGCCTGGCATGGAACAAGTGTATTGGATGGTCTACCCGAACGGCGAAGCGCCCCCCGATGGCATGTACGCGGGCCCGGGCATCGCAGGTGGCATGCTGGTGCGGCCCGGCCCAGCCGCTCAGGTAGGCGCACCGGTCAATGGCTTCGTCTGCATCCTTCAAGTGGATGACCTGGACGCCACGTATGCCAAGGTCCAAGCGTCCGGCGTGACCATCGCATTGGAGCCCATGGACATCCCGGGAGTGGGGCGGGTCTTCTATTCCCACGACACCGAGAACAACATCTTCGGCGTGCTCGAACCGGCCCCTGGCCAGGCAGCTTAGGCCCGTCGCATCGGCCCGACGCCCTCGACACTCCAGAACGCGATGCTGCTCTGGGTCCCGCTGACGCCCGAGATCGCGCGGATCTCATCCAGGATCAGGCGACCCACTGCATCCATATCCTTGGCCAGGACCTCGACCAAGAAGTCGTGTTCGCCTGTGATGACGTGCACTTTTTCGACGCCGGTCAATTGGGCGATGGCGCCGGCCACTTCGCGCTGGTCACGGGTTTCGCTTGTGTCCAGGCGCACGAACAAGAACGCGCGCAGGGGCAGCCCGATCTTGGCAGGGTCGATGCGAGTGGTGGTCCCCAGCAAGACGCCTTGGGCCTGCAGGCGCTTGAGCCGTTCGTGCGCCGTGGCCCGGCTGACCCCCACATCACGGGCCAATTCGGCCACCGGAAGCCGGGCGTCCCGGCGCAGGGCCGCCAAGATCATCGTGTCCACTTCATCCATGCTGAACTTGACAATATGTCAAGCTTTGTAGAGATTTCCAGGCGGTTTTTCGACATTTTCACAGGAAATGTTGGGGTAAGAGTCAAGCCACAGACAGCTTAGACAGGGTATGGAAGCGTTCGGGGCAGTCAATCCGCCGGTGGTCCGCAGCAGCACGTTCGTCTTTCCGGACGCCGCGACCGGTGCCGCCCGCTTCGCCGGCGAACCGGGCCTGATCTACAGTCGGTTGGGCAACCCTACCGTGCGCGCCCTGGAAGAACACCTGGCCGGATTGGAGCAAGCGCAAGACGCGGTCTGCCTGGCAAGCGGCATGGCCGCCATCCACGCCACGTTCATGGGCCACCTACGGCCGGGATCCAAGTTGGTCGTGGACGACTGCGTCTACGGTTGCACCCACAGCCTGATCGAGCAGCTTGCCGGATGGGGCGTGGAGGTGACATGGGTCGATTCGACGCAGCCCGATCTCCTGCAAGCCGCCATCCACGCCGGAGCGGACATGGTC
The DNA here is from genome assembly GCA_041638175.1 of Thermoplasmatota archaeon. Lineage (GTDB taxonomy): Archaea > Thermoplasmatota > E2 > JACPAO01 > JAHFTW01 > JBFKXH01. The sequence goes on along the minus strand of JBFKXH010000101.1, from coordinate 1,445 downwards.
TTCTTGGAAACACCCATGAATCCCACGACGCGCATGGTGGATCTGGCCCAAGCCGCTGCGTGGACCCACGCGGTCGGCGGCATGCTTGTCGTCGACAACACGTTCGCGACCCCCATCGGGCAGAACCCCCTCGCCTTGGGCGCCGACCTGGTCGTCCACTCCCTCACCAAGGCCATCAACGGCCACAGCGACCTACTTGGCGGTGCCGTCATCGGCAGCACCGAACGGCTCGGCCCCGTGCGCCTCTGGCAAAAAGACGCGGGTGGCGTCATGGACGCCGAGACCGCATGGCAATGCCTTCGCGGTGCGCGCACGCTGCGCGTGCGAGTCGAGGCCATGAACCGGGATGCCGAACAGCTTGCCAGGACCCTGGAGGACTACGGCCACAAAGTGCGCCATCCGGCCCTGGAAAGTCACCCGGACCACCACATCGCCAGACGCCAGATGCCTGGCGGCTGTTGCATCGTCACCATCGACCTGGGCACGCCCGAGGCGGCCATGGCCTTCATCGACGGGCTACAGGTCTTTGAGAACGCCGTCAGTCTAGGCGGCTTCGAAAGCCTCGCCAGCCACCCGGCCAGCACCACCCATGCATGCCTTGGCCCTGATGCGCAGGCCCGTGCAGGCATCACGCCCGGGCTGGTGCGCCTTAGCGTCGGCCTGGATGGGTTCGAACGCTTGCTGGCGGATGTGCAAAAGGCCCTGCCGGCGATCGTGACGGCCTAAAGCGCCCGTCGAAAATACAGCACCTCGTTACACGGTGCCGTGTAGTCCGGTTCGAACGGCTCGAAGCCGAGGCTCCGGTACAACGCCGTGGCAGCCACCATCGGGCCGCTCGTGTCCAAGACCATCTCCCGAAAACCGGCCGCGCTCGCGTGCACCATGATCGCTTCGGCAAGACGCCGGCCGATCCCTCGACCGCGATGGACCTCCGGCACGAACATGCGCTTCATGCGACACCGACCCTCGCCCCAGGGCTCGAACGCCACACAGCCGACCACGCCGCCGTCATCGGCGACCAACAGGCCCGAGCCATACTTCTCTAGCGCCTCGCGTCCTTCAGACACCACGTCCTGGGCGCCCAGTTCGTAGGCGAACTCGGACGCATAATCGCGAAACATGGACGCGACCTCCTCCAGGTCCTGGAGCCTGGCCTGACGGATCTGCACAGGCATCCATCCACACCGGGCCCTTGAAATGGACGCCTTGGGCTGCTGGCCTGTGTTCGACCCTGCGGACAACATCTTCCTGCTGCCGGGGCCCGTCAAGATGCATGAACGGGTCCGCATGGAGATGGCAGCGCCCGCGATGGCGCATCGCTCCCCGGAGTTCTCTGCGGTCAATGCCAGGCTGTTCGGGGGACTTCGCCAGCTCTTTGATTGCGACCACGTCGCTGTGCTTGCAGGCAGCGGAACAGCCGGCATGGATGCTGCCATCAGCAACCT
>JBFKXH010000100.1:0-6269 GCA_041638175.1 Thermoplasmatota archaeon | reverse complement strand
GTTCGGTAAAAGAACCCGGGATGCGGCAACGGTTGTTTTCACCGAGCCTGGGTCAGCGCACTTTCTTGGACCGGTCCTGGGGCCGGAACTGGATGGCCCGCCCCTCGACCTCGACCCAATCGCCTTTGGGCAACTGGAACGCAAAGGTCGTGCCACTCTTGGCCAGCTGGATGCGTCGCCCACCGGCCACGCGCAGGGTCAAGGTATGCAGCGTCTCGTCGATGACCTCGCCCGAAAGGCCGACGATGCCGTCGTCGTGGGCGGCGGCGACCCTACAAGGGAGACCGATCAATTCCCCCTGCCCGACGCGCTTGGCCATGCCACTGAGACGAGGGACGGTGCGCTTCACATGACCAAGACGCAGTCAACGAAGATGAGCCTACTGCCTTGGCTAGCCTCTTTCTAGCTCGAGCCGCGCACCTTGATGGAACGCCTCCACGTTGAGCACAGGATTAGAATCCACCGAATAATTAACCGTAAGCTCCACCTGGCCTTGTTTCCAGCCAGACAAGAAATGGGTGATTTCCTCAGTAGCGGGCCACGTGTGGTAGCCCCCATCTGGGAAGCGGAACTCGGCGTGGTTGGTGGCTGCTCCGACCGAACCACTCGCATGCAGCCAGGAAGTCTCACGGCCACCCTCCCAGTTCACCGATTCCTTGACGACAACCTCGGCTGCGGCCCCTTGAACCTCGACGATGCCGTCGCCGCGGCCCAACGACCAGAAGTCCACGTTCTCAGCCTCATACCCATAGACGGCCACAGGGACCTCGCAAGCGATGTGCAGCGTCAGCGGGTCGGCCCAAGAGGACTCCATGGCCGGGTTGACAAGCACAAAGAGGACGACCGACTGGTCGACAGCAAATTCCAAGGAAAGCCGCTGATCCATGGGGGTCGCTTCCTCAAGCGCAGGTGAATTGTTTGCCTGGACACTCACAGACACCGGGCGTTCTGGCCAGCCGCCAGAATACCATTCTTCATCCGGCATTGGAATGGTCCGCGCATAGGCAATGCCAAGGGCCTCGTCGTTGCGGTCACTGCGCAGAGCGCCGGCGACATCGACCTCACAACGGCCCTCCGTGAACTCGATAAGGAAAATGACCCCCTGGGAGATCTCTTCGCCCCACGTCCAATTCCACTGCTGGACGGTCAACGGTAGCAGGTCATCGGCCGGGGCTTCAGCCCGGGGCTCTTCTTGGGGCTCCGAGTCACGGTCGGCGACGCCCAGGCAACCACTGAGCAGAACCAACGCCAATGCGATATATTTCATGCCCACGACCTTTTTGGCCAGTAATAAAAAGAAGTTGGTGAGCCGATTAGTCAGCCCGCACGATGTAACCCTGACCTTCCAGGATCCCGACCACTTTGCGCACATGGTCCCCTTGGAGTTCGATGACGCCTTCTTTGTAGGCGCCTCCGCAAGCACACTTGGATTTCAGGGTCGTCAGGAGCTTCTTGCCGTCCGCCTTGTCCCCGGAGAATCCGTGCACCAGGGTCATCAGTTTGCCATAGCGGCGCGAATCGGTCGTGATGCGCAGTTCCATCTGCTCTCGTTCGATGACGTCGAGACCCTCGAGAAGATCATCGGGCAGACCTGCGGCGCTGAAAATGTCACTCACGACAGGGTCGCATCGGACCGGTTCCATTTGAAATCGATGGGCGGGGCAAAAAAACCACTTTGCAAGGCAAAGCACCCGTTGCAGCCAAACAGTCAACGACCCATGCCGTGCCATGGACCTGCCGCGCCCTGGCGCTGTCGGGATCACGATCCGCCTCCTGCTGGCGGGCCTGGTCGGCTTCATGGGCTACGCGGTCTTTGGCCAGACGTCCATGTGGGATGGCATCACACCCATGGATGCGGCTCCGCTCGTTGCGCCCCTGGTGTTGTTTTCCAGTTGGGTGATCAATGAACTGTTTCGCGTGCGGTGGGGCTTCCTGCCCAGCGTCGTGGTGCTGGGAGGGCTCGCGATCACCGCCGGCGTCGAAGGGATGATGGGCACGCTGTGGGGCCCGGCGTTCGGCATCTATGTCTGGACCTGGTCTGCGGCGTTCGTGATCCTGCTAGGGCCGGCCCACTTGTTGGCAGCCATCCTGCGCACGCCGGGCTGCGAAATGCGCAGCTACGCCCACTTGTGGACCCGGATCCAAGGAGGCGACCCGAACACGGCCGTCTGTCCTGGGTGGATCGACCGTTTTGACGCAGTGCGCCTCTTTGGCCGATGGTAGCAAAGGGAGAAGGAAAGGAAAAGGGAGCTCAGTCGATGCGACTGTCGAAGCCCATGCCTTGTAGCACGTCTTGGACGCGACGGCGATGGTCGCCTTGCAGCTCGATGTGCCCACCTTTGTAGGCACCGCCGCAGGCGCACTTGCTCTTGAGGGTACTCAGCAGCGCAGGGACATCGATGGAGGATTCATCCATGCCGCTCACGATGGTCATCAGTTTGCCGTAGCGGCGACTGTCCACCGTGATGCGAATCTCCTGCTGCTCGCGGGCGATGTCTTCACAGACACAGATCTCCTCAGGGAGACCGCAACCCGTGCAGATACCACTCATTGGGCGAGTTCTTCCTCGCGGTTGATGGTCAGGATGCGTGCGATCTGGCGGCGGATGGTGCGGATCTTACCCGGGTTCGGGGTCGAACCACCCATGGCCTGCACGCCGCGTTCCTGCATCAACTCGTGGCGAAGCTCATTGAGGCGCTCGAGGCGAGCGTCCAGCTTCATGTCACGGAGTTCAGAAGCAGACAGCATCAGTTGTCACCTACCGTGAAGGACTTGCGTTCGCGGCGACCGTCGTCGGATTTCTCCTCGGCCTTGGCGGGCTCAGCTGCCTCAGCGGGCTTTTCAGCCGGCGCGTTGGCGGCCTCATGGGCCTTGATCGCAGCGATCATGTCCGCCTTGAGTTTCTTGCCGGTCAGGTCGGCGCCCACCTTGGCAGCGTAATCCTGCAGTTCCACGATCTTCATCGCGGACAGGTTCACGCCGGGTTCCTCGACGGGGGCTTCCTCGACGGCCGGAGCCTCTTCGACGGTCTCGACGCCAGCGGCCTTCTGGGCAGCCTTTTCGGCGGCCTTGGCAGCGATGGCGTCCTTCTCGCCGGGGGCGTAGAGCTTGACCACGTCGGGAAGCACGGCGTCCTTCTTCATGATCCGGACGGTGCAGCCGATGGTGCCGAGCTTCTTCTTGCACTGGGCGTAGCCCGAGTCCATCAGTTCGTACGCGGTCTCACCGCAGTACTTGATGTGACCCGCGATGAACTTCTCGCGGCGCTTGCGTTGACCGGTCATCTTGCCGGCGATCTCCACGATGACACCTTGGGCACCAGAGCCCATGATGCGCTGGACGGTGGAGTGACCGACGCGGCGGAAGTGCCAACCGCGTTCCAGGCTCTCAGCCACCTTGGTGGCCATGATCTGGGCGTTGAGGGCCGGGTTCTGGTCCGGTTCCTCCACGCTGATCTGCGGGTTCTCCAAGCCGAACTTGGCACCCAGGTCCTGGGTCAGTTGGTTGATGGTCACACCACGGCGACCGATGACCATGCCGGGGCGTTCCGCGACGATGTTGACGCGGGTGCCCAGCGGGGTGCGCTGGATGTCCAGGCCGCCGAATCCGGCGCGCTCGGTCTCCTTGTGGACGAAGTCCTTGACAAGGAGGCGGTGGACCGCTTCTTGCACGAATTTGCGTTCTACGGCCATGTTAGTCTTCCTCCTGGGCGGTCACGATGACCTCGAAGTTGCACAAGCGGTTGTAGTGGGGGGTCGCACGACCCTGGGCACGGGGGATGTAGGCCTTCTGCACGGTGCCTTGGTAGGCGGAGGCGTGCGTGATGACCAGGTTGTCCGTGTCCAGGCCCTTGTACTCGGCGTTGGCCTCTGCGCTCTGCAGGACCTTGAGGAACTGCTGCGCGACCTTCACCGGGTACTTGCCTGGGCCGAAGCCCTCGCCCTTGCGGTGGGCGATCTTGCGCTTGCGCACCGTGAACGGCACCGCGGTCTTCAGTTCGGCGACTTCCGTCAGGAACTGCTTGGCGCGGGAGACAGGCATGCCCTTGATGGCCTTGGCCACGTTGCGGCCGGACTTGGGACTGACGTCCAGGTCCTTGCCGAAGGCGCGGGCAGTGGTCGCAGGGTCGGAGTATGTGGAATATTTCGTCGTCATACGATCACTTCAGGGGCACGTGCTTGCTGCTTCGCGTTGCACCGACACCGACGCCGCTGTGGGCGCAGTACTTGGTGGACTGGCTGAATTCGCCAAGGCGGTGACCGATCATTTCGGGCTGCACGATGACGTCCTGGAACTCCTGACCATTGTACACACTGACGGTCTTGCCCACGAAACGGGGCAGGACAGCCAGGTGGCGGTAGTGGGTGCGGACCGCCTGCCCTTCGGCGGCGGCCTCGACCTTCTCCAGGAACTTCTTCTCCGGCGCCTTGACGCCGCGGCTGTAGCTGCGGCGCACCTTCGAGGGCAGCAGGGGCAGGAGCTCGTCGAGCGGCATGGCCTGCAGTTCTGCAAGCGACTTGCCACGGTAGGAGAATTCCTTCTTCTGGCGGGTCTCGATTGCGGCGGATGCCTTGCGCTGGCGCCGGCGGGCGGCACCAGGATTGCTGAATTGTTTCTTTCGTGCCATTCAGTTCACCTCTTCCCCGTCCGGCTGGGGGCGATCTTACCGACCTTACGGCCAGGCGGCGTACCACGGGCCACGCTGGTCTTGCCAGGCGTGTAGTTGTGGGCGCCACCACCGTGGGGGTGATCCACGGGGTTCATGGCGACACCGCGGACGCGAGGCCAGCGTTGCGCCTTGGTCTTCATGAGATGGTGCTTCTTACCGGCCTTCAGGAACGGCTTGTCACCACGGCCACCGCCTGCAGCCAGGCCGATGGTGGCCCGGCATTCGGGGTGGAATTCGCGGAACTTGCCGGAAGGCAGGCGGACGACCGTCTTCTTGCTGTCGTGGCTGACGATCTCGGCACTGTTGCCTGCACTCTTGCAGAATTGGCCGCCATCGTTGGGGCGTGCTTCGACGTTGAAGATCGGAGTCCCCTCAGGGATCTTGCTGACGATGGTCACGTTGCCGGGCTTGATCTGGGTCTTCTTGGTGAAGATGATCTCTTGCCCGATGTGGCAACCTTCGGCGGCGATCTGTTGGATCTCGCGTCCGTCCTCGAAGAGGATCTTGCAGAGCACGGCGGTGCGGCCCGGGGCGTGCACCAGTTCGGTGACCTTGCCGGTGCCTTCAAAGTTCGCCGGGTAGCGGACTTCGCCCTTGTGCTTGTGGCTCGGGGACGTCAGGCGCGGCTTGGCTGCGCCGCGACGCCTCGTCAGGATTCGCTTACCCATGTCAGAACACTCCGATTCGCATGCCGATGTCCTCGGCGGCCGTTTCGCCACCGAACTTCACGATGGCGCGCTTTCCTTGCTTGGTGATGCGCGTGTTGACGGACTCGACCTCACACTCAAAGAGCGTCTCGATGGCGGCCTTGATGTCCGCCTTGTTCGCGGTGCGGCGCACCATGAACTCGAGGCTGTTGTTCTTGTCCATCAGCATCATCGTCTTTTCCGTCACGGACGGGTGGAAGACGACCTTGTAGGGATCTTTCATTGGTACGCCTCCTTGAGGTGCTCCAGGGCACCCTTGGTGAACACGGTCAATCGACCGAGGTCTCCGCCGGGGGCCAGGTGTTCAGCGCCAAGGTGCTTGGCACTGATGACGTCGACGCCGCTCAGGTTGCGGACCGCGGGGGCTTCCCCGTCGGCGGTCACGAAGAGCACCGACTTGGGCTGCTTGATGCGGCGGCCACGGAGCTTACCCATACCAGGGCGCTCCTTGCGGCCGTCCTTGGCGCGGGCCAGGTCACCGCTCAGGCCGAGGGCCTCGAGGGTGGCGACGCTGTCCTTGGCCTTGCCGGCAAAGACATCGTCCTCGACCACGATCGGGAACGCTTGCACGCCTTCGGTCTTGTGACCGCGGGCGGCCACCATCTCACCGTCGGTGGTGGCGGCCAGGGCGCTGGCGATGGCCAGGCGGCGTTCCTTGTTGTTGATCTTCAGGCTCCAGTCCTTGCGGGCCGTCGGCGGGTGGGCACGGCGGCCACCGACCACGTTGGGCGCGAGGGCCGCGTTGCGGCCTTGGGTCAGGCGGGGCACACGGGAGGCACCCTTGCCCTTGCCGACACTCGCGGTGGCGTGGCGCTCACCAGCGACCGGGTTGGCCCCGTAGCGCTGGCGGCGGTTGGCGCGGCTCACCTTGACGGCCTTGCGCACGAGGTCAT
>JBFKXH010000099.1:0-6376 GCA_041638175.1 Thermoplasmatota archaeon | reverse complement strand
CGGTGAGCCGACGCTTGGGTGGGCCCAGAGCCTGTGCCCGACGCGTGGCGAGGCCGCCTGACCGCTCCGGTTATATGGCTCCCCTTTTTGGGCCGCCTCGCACCCGGGTTTCTGGGTGTGCGCTGCCCGGACGCGAGTCCGTGGTCTAGCTGGTTATGACGTCGCCTTGACATGGCGAAGATCGCCGATTCGAATTCGGCCGGACTCATCACCGGGCAGCGCAGGCCATTGTCCGCTTCGAGACAATCTCGTCCATTTGTGGCAGAATGGGACACATCCCGTGCACCCTTGTGGCCTCTCCTTTATGCAAGGAGTGCCCGATGTCCTGTTGATCGCCCATGTACGATGCCGATGCAGTGGTCCGGATCCACGCCAGCGCACTCAATGCCCATGACATGGAGAGCTTCATCAACCAATATACGTCGATGGCTCGACTCATCCGCGATGGCCAGGTCATCGCAGAAGGTCGGGATGCCGTCGCCAAGGGGCTGGAGGCCGACCAGCAACCCGGCGGGTACGTACAGGTCCGTCACTTGGACGGGGAGCCGGTCATTGCCGAATGCCACGGGAATCCGGAGAATCCTGAGTACGACGGCATCATCCGTTTGCATCATGTAGGCGACATGTTGGATGAGGCCCGCATCGACCACGATCCGCAGCTGTTGCGGCGCCTTCAGGCGTGACGGCGAAGCCAGAAGGCCACGGCAACAGCGACGAAGGCCATGGGTGCAGGTGAAAGTTCCTTCGGGCCGTCGCTCGTGTCCATGGCCTCGATGATGAACACGGCGGGTGCGGGAGAGACGACCCGTGGGTGATTCTGTTCCTGGGCGCTCGCGTGTGCCACCACGTGGTAGGTGCCTGGCTCCATGTCGGGCATGATGAGCCCGGCCGGCCCTGCATGGGTGTGCAGTTTGCCTGCGTACACCAGCGCGCCGTGGCTCACGTTGCCGGCTTGGCGCCAGATGCGCACGTCGAATTCGTAGTGAGGAAGGCTCGCCCCGGACCCATCGCGGGCATCCAAGGAGATCGTCACCGTCTCGTTGAGCTTGTGGGTGGAGATCGTGGCGGAGCCGCCGCTTGCATCGGGGTCTGGTAAGATCGTCAAGGCCACGGTGCATTCCTGGCCTGGTTGGTTTGCGATCGGCGTGACGGTCAGGCGGTATTCTCCTGGGCCGGGCGGACTGAAGGTGATGGGAGAGAACAGGCCGTGGGAAGGGGCTTGCCAGAGGGTCTCCCAATCCGGTGTCAGGGCCTCGCCCCAATCCACGTATTGCTCCAGGGTGTAGCGGTGGCCTGCCCCGTTGCCGCGCTGTAATCTGGGTTCCGTTTCCCAGACGGTGAGTCGGATGTCACTGTTGGGGCTCCATGCCCAGGTCTCGCCGACCTGGGGTGCTGGATCGGTGATCAAGCCTGTGCATGTGGTGAGCCGCTCCGGCTGGGGCCACGGCACGGCCGTCGTCTCCGGTTCGCTGGTGGTCAGGGGCAACGCAGACACTGACAACCCGGGGGCTCGGCCATCGTCCCTGTTCGGGCGGCCTGTGAACAGCCCTTCGATGCGGTCGATGCCTGATTCTTGGGCCAGGTCAAAGAAGAGCACTTGGTGGATGTGGCTCACGGTCGAGACCTGCAATCGGTTGTGGTCGAGTGCATCCCAGAGGACCATGAGATCCTCGTAGCGGTGACTGTGCTCGGTCTGCGCGAAGATCGTCTGCGGATCGCCGGGCTCGGCATGCCAGCCAGCATTCTCCAGGCTCCGGCGACCCACGTCGCCACCTTGCGCCGGCAGCGCCTCGACGAAGTGACTGAACGTGCCCTGGCTCGTGGTGGCTCGGAACTCGAGAGGTCCTGGCGCCAGCGGCGTGTAGTAGAATGTGTGCATGCCGTCATGTTCGTGGATGCTGCTGCTCTCCAGTCGAAGTACTCCATCCTGGAAGACCTGGAAATCCACGTTCACGTGGCCCTGCAACGCGACCGGGTCCACGGAGTCGACGATGGCGTACGCCGCCTGGATCGGGTGGCCTGCGGTCGCTTCATCCGGGGCGTACCACGTAAAATCGCCAGCGGTGGCGGTCGGGATCAGCAGAAGAAGGGCCCACCAGGCACGCATGAGCGCACCTTAGACTGCTGGTACATCAAGGCTCCGGGCGGTTCACCGAAAAGAGGTCGGTGCTCAACAAGTAGTCGTTCCCGCCGAGTCGGGCCGGGAGCTGTGCCTTGGCCGTGTCCAAGACGCCTCGATCCGTCAGCAATGCCTCCGCTACGGCCACGTGGACCACCTCGGCGACGAAGACCGTGGTCGCGGCTTTGCGGCCGTACCGGTGGGCTTCCACCAGTCGACACTCCAAGTGTGCCGCGCAATCGGCGACACGGGGTGGTGCCACCGCCTGGGAAGGCTCCAGCCCCAGTCCCAGAGCATCGGCCTCGGAGATGTCCGCAGGGTAATCGCCGCTGGTCGCCACGAGTCGGTCCAATTGCCCGCCGCGTGCGATGTTCACCACGAATTCCCCGTCAGCCTGGATATTGCGTGCCGTGTCCTTGCGGCCATCCGGCTTGTCCACCACCGAGACCATGACCATCATGGGGTCTGCGCAGATGGCCTGGAACCAGCTGAACGGGGCCACGTTGACAGGGTCCGTCCCGCTGCTGATCCAGGCGATCGGCCGGGGGGCGACCAGGGAGCACAGCAAGTGGTATGCCTTGCCCGAAGACAGGGTCGAAGCGGCTACGTCCATGGTCGGGCCACTTGGTCGCGGGTCAAATCGTTTTCATATGCACGCAAGATGGCACGTCGATGGTTGGTAGTCCGACGACGCTCTCGAAGCTGTTCTGGGATTCAGTGAGCAAGAACGGTGATACGCCTGCGCAGACCTGGTTCGACGGTGCCGATTGGCAGACGCGCACCTACAACGACTTCGCGGCAAGTGTACGCGATGTGGCCAACGGCCTGCTGGCGCTGGGCATGAAGAAAGGCGACCGGGTCGCGTTGTGGTCCAAGAACAGCCCCCGCTGGGCGGAGGTCGACATGGCCGACCAGAGCGTCGGCATGTGCACGGTGCCCATCTACGACACCTTGACGGGCAAACAGGGGGCGTACATCATCAACAATTCGGGCGCCAAGGTGCTCTTTGTCCAAGACAAGGAGATGTTGGAGCGCGTCTGGGCGGAACGCAAGGCGATCAAGGTCAAGACCTTCATCGTGATGGATGATTCGGCGGTCCGGCGTGACGGGGTCGTCAGCTACAAGCGGTTCATCAAGGACGGCCAAGCTTTTGCCAAGGAGAGTCCGGACGCGTTCGACAAGGCCCGCGACAAGGTCAAACCCGACGACCTGAGCAGCTTCGTCTACACCAGCGGTACCACGGGCGACCCCAAGGGGGTCATGCTGAGCCACAACAATTTCGCAAGCAATGCGGTCGTGGCGCAGACCTGCGTCGACGTGGGTCCGGATGACAAGTTCCTCAGCTTCTTGCCACTGAGCCACGTCTTCGAGCGGACCGGCGGCCACTTCACGGCCTACGCAGCCGGCGCCCAGGTGGTGTTCGCCCGCGGCATCGAGACCCTCACGGACGACATGAAGATCCATGCGCCGACCCTGATGATGAGCGTCCCGCGCCTCTATGAGAAGATCTACGCCAAGATCATCGCAGGCGTCCAATCGGGCAGTTTCCTCAAACGCACCATCTTCAACTGGGCGATCAGCCAAGGCAAGGCGGCCAACGTCTACGTACAACGCAACGAACCGTTGCCCAAGAGCCTGCAAAAGAAGGTGGATCGCGCCCACAAGCTGGTCTTCCATAAGCTGCATGCAGCCGTCGGCGGCAACCTGCGCTACTTTGTCAGCGGCGGCGCAGCGCTCAGCCAAGATATCGAGGAATTCTTCTGGGCGGCAGGGATCCACATCCTGCAAGGCTATGGTTTGACCGAGACCAGCCCCGTGGTGCACGTCAACAAGCCGGGTGCTTTGCGCTTTGGCAGTGTGGGCGTCGCGGTCCCCGACACCACCACGAAGATCGACACCAGCCAATGGCATTCGTCGCGCACGGACGTGGTCGAAGGGGAGATCTGTGTCAAGGGCCCGCAGATCATGCAGGGCTATTACAAGAACAAGGCCGCCACGGACGAGGTCATGGATGCGGACGGCTTCTTCCACACGGGCGATGTCGGCTACTTGGATGACGACGGGTTCCTGTTCATCACGGACCGCAAGAAAGAGATCATTGTGATGAGCAATGGCAAGAACGTCGCGCCGCAGCCGATCGAAGGGATGCTGAAGCTGCAACCCCACATCGAACAAGCCTGCGTCATCGGGGACGACCGCAAGTACATGTCTTGCCTCATCCAACCGGACTTCGAGGCACTCGAGCAATTCGCCATGGCAAACGGCATCGCCGCCACGGGCGCCCAATTGGTCGCCGACCAGCGCGTCGTCAGCCTCTTTGAAAAAGAGGTGGAGGCGGTCAATGGCAATCTGAGCCGTTACGAGCAGATCAAGAAATTCTGGATCATGCCCGAAGCCTGGAGCGTCGAGTCGGGCGAACTGACGCCGACTTTGAAGCTCAAGCGGAGGATCATCGCGGACAAGTTCAAGGACGTCATCAACAGCCTATACTCCAACTAGGCCGCGCCCTGCCTTCGATCCCACAGTGCAAGGGCCACAAGCGCACCGCTGACGACCAGGAGCATCGGGATGCCGAGGGCCAGATCACCGATATCGAAGCCGAACACGATGGCATCCACGGCCACCACGAGGACGCTGCTTGCCAGGAGGGGTTTGCAGCGCCGATGGAATGCACCGGCGATGATCGGTGCCTGCACCAAGGCCACGGCGAGTTCGGCCCCGCCCGTGAACCGTCCCAGCGCGTCGATGACCTCGAACCAGAAGGTGACCGTGGCAAACGCCAACACGATGGGCGCCGCAAGGGTCAGGATGGCGTGGCGCTCTCGCCATGCTGGTAGTCGCTGGACCGCAAAGGCGACGCCGACCATGGCCGCCCCGACCACCAGCCAGGCCGTCGAGGCCAGGTCATCGTTTGCCTCGGCCAATGCGACCAAGGCGCAGACTTCCATCATGGCGGCGCCGGCTGTCGGGGCCAGGACGGTCCGGCTCGGAACCAACAGAAGGGAGAACCCCATGAAAGCGACGATCCAAGCAAACCATGGCGTGGCAAGGAATTCCCCTGGCTCCGCGAACAAGAACATCAAGGATGCGGGGATCAACAAAGCAGCGACGGTGACCGACAGGGCCTCGGCGGGGTCCTTCCAATCGAGGGTCAACCAGAGCAGGGCGCCCACAAGGGTCGTCAGCAGGCCCGCTGTGAGGAGAAAGAGGCGGGTGGTCTCACCCGACGTCTCTGCCAGGAAGGGCACCGCGATGATGGCCGCCGCAAGCACCGCGGCCGCGCCCGCAAGAAGCACAGTGGTCAGGACCTCTGGCCCTTCCTTTTGATAACGGGCCTCAAGGGCCGCCAGCCCGTCATCGCTCACGAACCCTTCACGATGCCATCGACGGGCCAGATCCAAGGGGCGCACGCGGCGTCATCGACCCCCGGCCTTTTGAAGGAACCCGGAGTGGCCGCATCGTGGCCGATGACAAGGATCGTCTGACCTACGCCGGCGCTGGCGTGGACATCCACAAGGAAGACCAAGCCGTGGACGCCCTTGCTGGTGCCCTGGCGTTCGCCCGCAGCGGTATCGGTGCCCCGCTTGGGACCATCGGCCATTTTGCCGGCCTCGTGGACTTCGGGGAACACGCTCTTTGCATGTGCACCGACGGCGTCGGTTCCAAGGTCGAGATCGCCAATGCGATCCAGAAATGGGACACGGTCGGCATCGACTGCATGGCCATGAACGTCAACGATGCGCTCTGCGTCGGGGCCGAGCCGCTGGCTTTCGTCGATTACCTTGCCGTCGAGGACCCGGACCCGGAATTCACCAAACAGGTGGGTGCCGGCTTGGAGCGGGCCGCCGAGATGGCCAACGTCTCCATGATCGGCGGGGAGACCGCCAGCTTGCCGGGCATCATCAAGGGGTTCGACCTGGCGGGCACGTGCCTGGCCTATGCACGCAAGGAAGACTTGGTCACGGGCGAACACATCCGGCCGGGCGACGTCCTGATCGGTCTGGCGAGCAGCGGCATCCACAGCAACGGGTACACGCTTGCCCGCCAAGCCTTCGAGACCAACGGCCACGGCTACACTGATGCATGGCCGTTTGACGATTCGGAGCACCAGGGTCGATCCATCGGGGAGGTCCTACTGGAGCCCACCCGCATTTACGTCCGCGAGGTGATCGGTCTGCTCAAGGCGGGCATCCCGGTACACGGGCTGAGCCACATCACCGGCAGCGGCCTTCGCAAGCTTCGTCGCATCAACCAAGG
>JBFKXH010000098.1:0-6443 GCA_041638175.1 Thermoplasmatota archaeon | reverse complement strand
CTCCAGGTCGGTGATCTCGGCGGGCCCCCACATGCGGGGCGTCATCAATTCGCACTGCACCGCGCCCAGGCCTTCCCGTGTCTCCTCCATGGCCTCTGATAGGGGCCTCCCACCAGGCGTCACGACATTGGTCAGGAGTTGGTTTCCGGCCAACCGCATCACGCCACCAGGCCGGTTCATGGCCAGTACCTGCGACTCCGCCGCCTGGCATGCCGCGGCGTCTTCGAAATGCATCTTGACACCATGCACCTCGACGCCGATATCGACGCCGTTGGGGAACAAGCCAAGCCCAAGCAATATGCCGGCATCTTCCATTTCCTGGAGCCTACGCTTGACGGTGTTGCCGTGGACGTCAAGAGCACGCGCGATGTCCCAAAGGCCAAGTGGCCCACGGGCGACATCTTCGGGGTTCAATGGGTTCCATGCCAGAAGCCGCAGAATCCGTGCATCGACTGAATCCACGTAGGGAAAGAAGGCGGAGGGGTCTTCAGGCTTGTTCAGGCCGTCGCGTAGGCTGGACGGGCCCCGGCCGACTGCACGCCCTTGACGGTCGCGACCGCGATGACGACCCCTGCAAGAAGGGTCGGCACGTGGAAGCCGTACTCAAGAGCGATGAGCCCCGCCATGTTCTCGCCGTTCATCATGTGCAGGCTGTCATGGATCCAGAAACTGGCCGATACCCAGCCGATGGCAAGATGTGCCGGGACCGTCCATGCCGAAAACAGTCGGCGGGTCCATGGCAATGCGTAGGCCCAATAGCTGATGCCGAACCCCATAGCCAAGGCACTGATGGCTGTGTAGAGCATCAGCAAGGGCAATTGGATCCCTTCGGGCTCCTCCCCTTCGGGCATGTCGCCCCAAAGTGCTGCGCCTGCAGGAGCTGCAGGGTTGAGCATGAAGCCCACGATTCCGATGGCAAGCGTCGTCACGATGAACTTGTGAAGCAAGCGCATACCGGACCATCGACCTCAGGGGTATGGTGTTACTGTTCACGGTGTGTACGTTTCAGGCCGAACCCGTTGGCTCCCTTCCCCTATGCAAGCAAATGCACGCGATCCGCGTCCAAAACACCGTCCAGCCAGGTTTTGCCAAGGCCAACGCGGCCAACAACGAGCGGGTGATGGCGGTCTTGCGTGAAGCACCGATCCCAGGTGTGAGCACCTCGGCCTCCCTGAAGGACGACGGTCAGACCTTCGTCCACTTGGTCATGGCGACCGACGAAGAGCAGCGCGCCAAGATCTCTGAACTGCCGGCCTTCCAGGAATTCCAGGCGGCCCTGCAGGCAAGTGGTCCTGTCTCGCCTCCGGCCAAGGAAGCGTTGCGCGTCGTCGGTTCAAGCCTCGTGCTGTAGCTTACTTGCGGCGGGCCGCGAACGCGACGCCGAGGGCCGCCAAGAGTCCGATGGCGGCCATGCCAGGCACGTCCTTGGATTCGTCCGGGTTGCGCTCGTCCAGCAGCGCCTCGTACGACGGCACGTCTTCATCGACGACCACCAGGGAACGATCCGAGTCGAGGATTTGTCCTTCGTCGATCCAGGTCGCGGAAACGAGGATCTGCGTGGCGTCCGAGAACCAACCTAGTTCGATGACCGCAATCCAGGTACCATTGGCCGCGATGACGGCTTCGTATTCGACAAGGGGCTCGTACTCCATGGTCTCATTGAGGAACATGGCCTGCGGGATGTAGGACACATTGACGGTCCCCGAGGCGCCGTTCACGTAGCCTGCGATCTCGACCTTCCCTTGCGCAACGGAGTGGCCATCGCTCACGCTCGTGATGGCGATGGTGGGGCGCACCGGCGCGTCAGGCGTGAAGTTGACGCGCTCGCTGAGGGGGACCATGGTCATGTCCGGCTGGGGACACGTCAAGGCTTCCCGGTCTGGCGAGGCGTAGTAGTGGTTGTCTGTGTGTTGGATCTGGAAGGGGCGGTCGTCGAATTCCCCTTCCGCGTCGTTGGCAAAGTACCGGTCGGCTGCGGTGACCGCCCCGTCGCCGTTGGTGTCCAGGTACCGGCTCATCTCGACGGCGAGCGCTTCGACGTTCAGGCTGCTGACACATTTGCTGAGCCCCGGCGGGTCGCTGTGGTACGCCATGATGTCGTTGGTCGGGACCGTGCTCCAATCGCCCTCGGCACCGTCGCCGACGTGGCCCAGGGTCAAGCAGTGCCCGGTCTCGTGACTGGCCAGGTCATACAGTTGGAAGATGTCGATGATGGACGTCTCGGGGTCGATGGCGCCGTTGACGCTGAAACAGATGTTGCCGCCGGCGCCGTCACAATCCTCTACGTAGGTGCCGCTGCGGCCATTGTGGTGGCTGTCAAAGCCAGGCAGGTTCTCCCAGAGGGACATGTCGAAGGGGTTCTTGACGCCGTGGCAGGGACCTTCGCCGATGCCTTCGCCGAAGATCAGTCCAGCAAAGTCGATCGGGTCGACGCCGATGCCGATCCCCCCCACGGGGTTTGTGGCGATGACGACGATCTCCGGGTCCACGATGGGGTAGGTGGTGAATTCAGATTCCCCCGTGTTGATCATCTCCATGAAGATGTGGAACTCGACGCCGTCAGCAAGCCACTGCAGGCCGATGTCTTCGGCCATCCAGTCGATGCCGTCCGCCCACATCTCCGTGGATTGGCGCAGGATGCGCATGTCGCGTTCGGCAAACGGTGAGGCGGGCACCAGGATCAGCACGTCGATCTTGGGCGTGTCCAGGCCGTTCATGCTGGTCGCGATCTGGTGGCACGGATTGAGTTCCCTGTGGAGGGTGATGCAACCAGGCTGCACGTTGTCATGCCCCTCATCAAACGAGAAGCGGAGGTCCACGTCATGGTTGCCTTCCGCGGAGACGGCAGGCATGGTAAGGACGGCAAGCGCAAGTAGTACGAAGGAACGGGTCGGGGACATGACACATCACGGGCAAAGCCCAATGGTCTGGCGGGACCGGCGAGACACTTGAGGGTTGTGGTGGCGGCGCTCCGATACCGCGAAAGTGAAACGGGGAGGGCAGCCTCAAGGGTCGTGGACTTGGTGAACGGCCCCGATGGACGTCCTCGCTGCGAATGGGCCCTCATGACCCCTCAGATGATGTCCTACCATGACACCGAGTGGGGGTTTCCCGTGCATGACGATGTGCGCCTTTTCGAAAAGCTCAGCTTGGAGGCCTTCCAGTCCGGGTTGAGTTGGCGCACGATCTTGGCGAAGCGAGAGAATTTCCGGGCCGCCTTCGAAGGATTCGACTTCCACAAGATCGCGGCATTCGATGAGGCGGACGTGCAGCGACTCCTGCAAGATGCAGGCATCATCCGGCACCGGGGAAAGATCGAGGCCGTGATCCACAACGCCCGGTGCGCGGTGGCGTTGACCAAGGAGACCTCTTTGGCTGATTTTGTCTGGCGGTTCAAGCCCAGCCAACATACGCCAGGCATTGCATCGACCTCCCCTGAATCCGTCGCACTTGCCAAGGCGCTCAAGGACCAGGGGTGGAAGTTCGTCGGGCCGACGACCGCGTACGCATTCATGCAGGCCATGGGGCTGGTCGACGACCACCTGCAGGGTTGCTGCGTGCGGCCGTCGCTCTGAGCGACCGTCTTTTCCAGGCATCCGTTCATGGCGCGCTATGCGCACCGTCTTCTACACCGCATCAAGCCTCGACGGATTTCTTGCGACCGCCGATGACGATGTGGGGTTCCTCGAGGAGGTGCCGCAGCCATCCAAGGACACCTACGGCCCGTTCATCGAACGCGTGGGTGCGATCTGCATGGGGGCGGCCACATTCAACTTCCTGCTGCGCCATGTGAAGGCCGGCGGGGATTGGCCATACAAGCAGCCGGTCTGGGTGTTCACGCACCAGCAGCTGGCGGCGCCCGACGGCGCGGACGTTCACTTCGTGCAAGGCCCGGTGCAAGACGTGCACGCTCAGATGGTCGAAGTCTGCAACGGCAAAGACCTCTGGGTATGCGGCGGCGGTGACCTGGCGGGCCAATTCCTGGACGCGGGCCTCTTGGATGCCATGATCGTCACGGTCGCGGCCCGGACCTTGTCGTCGGGCAAGCCGTTGCTGCCACGTGATGCGGCCTGGCGATTTGAATCGGCGACCATGCTGGGCGAAGGGTTCGTGGAACTCTGCTTGGTGCCCGCCGATGCGCCGCACCTATGATATGGCCCAGGCGGCGTGACCTGGCCATGATATTCACTGTCAGTCGGGTGGTCAAGGCCCCGATCGCGCGGGTCTGGCAGGCATGGACCACCGCGACAGATCTGGAGCGGTGGTACAGTCCCGGACCGACCCATTGGAGGGTGGAGCACCTGGACGTTCGGCCGGGCGGTACCTACCGGATGACCATGGAAACGCCCGACGGCGAGCACGTGTCCGAAGGGGGGTACTCGGTCGTCGAGGCCCCGACGCGCCTTGTCCAGGGCCCGGCCGATGGCTCGATGACCATTGACACGACGCTGGAGCCACAAGGAGGGGCCACCAAGATGGTCGTCTGCATGGAGGGCTTGCCCGCCGACCAGCATGACATGATGGACGGGGCGTGGAACGCCGGGTTCGACAAGTTGGAGCAACTGCTCAAAGCGTAGGGACCGCGGCCCTATGGCCGACGGAGGCACCTTAAGTAAGCGTGAGGGCCACGATGGCCCATGCACTGGCGCGGCGCGGCGATCGCGTGTCTGCTCCTTGCCGGGACGAGCCAGGCACACGTCCCAGGTTTCGGCGCCGGCGGCACATCACAGGAGGATGCATACCATGTCGATGACCCGACCAAATCGTGGGTGTTCTTCGGGGAGATGAGCGCAGGCCAACGGTGGTTCCGTATCGCATTGGATGCGGGGGACGAGCTGTTTCTGAGTCTTTCGCTGCCCGCCAAGGAAACGGCCCGCCCCACGCTTTGGTTGGTCGAAGAGGGGCAGTCTTTCCCCGGTCGGGCCGTGCCGGCCATGGAGGACCTGGGCATCGAGCCGTTCACGCCGGTGGCGTTGCGGACCGTGGCCGAACTTCGTGAACCCGTGGATCGGAGCGTGGTGCTGTACGCCGTCGTCGAATCGGACACCGCGACGTCCTACGGCTTGGCAGTAGGCGGTCGCGAATCCTTCACGCCGGTCGAATGGATCCGCGTGCCGGTGGATCGGATCGCCATCCAGTCCTGGGCGGGCATCCCTGCGCTGGCCGCGGTGGCCGGTGAATTGATCGCCCTCACGGCCGTCGTCACGCGATTTCGCAGCAACGACCCGCGCATCATGATCGGGCGAACCGGGGCCGCCATGGTGATCGGAAGTGCCGGGACGACGCTGCTGCTCGTATCCATCGCGATCGTGCAAGCCGGGTTGGCGCTCGGTGTGGTGATCCCCGTCGTCTTGGCGGCGGCTGCGATCGCGTTGGGCCTCGTCGCCTATCGTGCGGTCAATGCCCAGCGAGCCTGGTGGATCGCCCTACTTTGTGCCACGGGCGCCTTGGTCCTGTGGGCCGGCCTGCTGGCTGGCCCGATCCTCCTTGCAATCTACGCCGGTTGGACCGCCGTCCGGCGAGCGGCGGCGTCCGAGTAACGCTGAACAACCATGGCGAGGTGGCGACCGCATGGATGATGAATTCCCTCGGGCGATGTGCCACGAAGACGAAGTCCAGGCGTTGATCGAAGCGTGGGAGGCCAAACACTCGACGCCGATCGGCCCTGAAGAGATGCGAGAATTCGCTGCGGCTGTACACTTTGATCATGAAGAATGCGAGTGCGATTGCTGCCTGAGCGCCTGATCACCAAGGGAATTTCCACACCCAGATCACATTGTCATTGAGGATGCTCTGGATGCCCATCCCGACGGCCCCGGCGACCATCCACCATCCCCCCGGCACACCATCCTGAGCAGCCGCCCAGCCGATGGCCCCGAGCATCAGCACGCCGACGGAAACCAGCGTCAGCACCCCGATCGTGAGCGCTTGACTCCACCAAGCGCCATGCTCCAGGTGAAGCAGGGTCGATTCGAGCCATAGCATGCTCGGGATCAGGTAGACCGCGTAGGCCCACAGGAGCCGGTTGCTCCCCGCCCCGTCGGCTTCGCCCCAGGGCCACCGCAGTTGCGCCTGGGTCGTCGCGCCGAACGAAAAGAGCGCAAAATAGGCGTAGATCAAAAAGCCGGCAGCAGCGACGAACATCCAGGGGATGGTGGCTGTCCGGAGTCCTCCGGAAACACCGCCCCAGAGGGCCTCAGGGTCGGAAGCGCGCATGATGCCCGCAACGTAGCTGGCCAGCACAAGGGGACCTGCGATGGCAACGAAGATCTGAAGGCTCAGGCGCTCGACCATGCCAGGTCATCGACGTCTGGTTCTTCAAGCCTGGGTCGAGGTGGTCGTCAGGGTCCCGGCCACCGTGAAGGATTGATCGATGTTGGTCCCCACGAACGCTGCATTGACCGACACCCAGGTGTTCGGATTGTAGACGTAGGCGTGGACCT
>JBFKXH010000097.1:0-6477 GCA_041638175.1 Thermoplasmatota archaeon | reverse complement strand
GCACCGCCCAGGGGCGCATGACCTTCCACAGCCAAGCCATCAACCGTCGCAGGTCCACGCCCTTCATATAGCACCCCATTGTCGCCGGCTTCTGGCGGCAACGCCATGCCCAGATAGTCTAGCTCGGTAAGGCGCCAGATTGGAAATCTGGTGGGAGCAATCCCGCGGGAGTTCAAATCTCCCTCTGGGCGTTTTGTGTGGTCGCAAGACCACACGCGGGGTCCAGGACCCGCAGGGTCTGGGTTCGAATCTCCCTCTGGGCGTTTTTCAACGCAAGAGCCAGCTCACCACGGCACGGGCTGCTTGTTCGCTTTGCGATAGATGAACAAGCTCGCCCACGCCACGCTGGCGACCAGGTTGGTCAGCAGCAGTACCCACAAGGCGTTCCAGAACCAAGGCTCGTTCCCGGCTGCATGGATGCCGAAGGCGTAGATGTCGATCAAGAAGTGGAACACGATGGCGGCCCAGACGCCGAAGTAGACGACGACGACGCCTGCAAAGAGTCCAAAAAAGAGGGGCACGATGATGTGCGCCCAGGTGCCGAATCCGCTGTGCGCGATGCCAAACAACAAGGCTTGTAGGACGACGGCGCCGGCAAGCGCCATGCTGCGTGAGGCGCCAAGGCGCGCAAGCGCCCAGGCGGCGACCGACAACGCCAGGACCCGGTAGGCAAGTTCCTCCGTGAAGGCGGCCGTGGCACTGATCATCACGGCGTGGTAGGGCGTCATGTTGTCCCAAATGGAGGTCTCGTCGCCGTTGGCCAGCGCCGGCTGTGCGTAGACGACCACGTTGATGATCCAGCTGCCGATCAAGACCGCGGGAAAGAACAGGAATCCGGCGAGGGCGTCCTTGTGTTCGCTCCAGCGGATCCGGAACCCGGCGTTCTGCAAGCGCCGTGCCCAGTCGGCAAGCGAAGAAGGCACGCCGGCCCAGAGGAGGAAGCCGAAGCCCATGTATCCGATGTCCCAGAGAAGGCCCCGGATGTAGGAGCTCGACAATTGGTAGGTGCTGCGGGGGCGCAACACCGTCGTGGTGCTGGCCAGTTCTGGGATGCTGTGGAGGAAGCCCAGGACCGGCGCCCAAAGTGGCAGGGAAAGGAACGCGATGCCGATTCCGGCTGTGACGCGTCGCGTGGCCACCGCATAGGCGAGGCCCGTGCATGCGGCCAGGGCCCACAACGTGAACCGGAATTGTAGGAACTGCATGGGCAGGACGTCGCCGTACCAAGCCATGATGGCCCATTCCCGGACGGCGAGGCTGAACAGGACCGCTGCAACGGCGGTGAACGCGAAGGTGGCTAGCGTGTTTTCCAGACCTTTGGGTAGGTCCCTTTGCGCATCACGACGCGGTCGCACGACGCTGCAAGGCCCTTCTCTTCGTTTAGCATCTGCTGGCTGGTCATCTTGGCTTCGCCGAGGGCGACCAATTCGCCTTTGAGGGTCTCGATGGCGACCAGTTCGCCGGCCTCGATGCCGGCATCCAGTTGTGCGATGCCGATGACCGCCAGCGATGCGCCATGGCAGACCGCTTCCACGGCCGTGTCCCGGACGACGATCTTGGGCAGGTGGGCGGTGACCGATTCGACGGGCTTGACGACGTCTCGGATCCACGTGTCGTCCCCTTGTTCCAGGAACTTGTGGGCGTCCAGGCAATCATGCAAAGAGACCAGGTCGTCTTCGTCAAAGAGACCCGTTCGCGTACGGCGAAGCTCCTGCATGTGGCCTCGCGTGCCAAGCGCCTTGGCCATGTCCACGCACAAGGTGCGGATGTAGGTCCCGGCTTGGCATCCGACGCGCATCAGGACGTCCTTGCCGCTGACCTCCAAGACGTCCAGGTAGTAGATGCGCCGGATGCGTGGGCGGCGCGCGACGGCGCTGCGCACGGGCGGCGTCTGTTGGATCTTGCCGGTGAACTCCTTGGCGACCTTCAGCACTTGTTCTTCGCCGCGCGTCTCGTGCAGGCGCATCACGGCGATGTACTCCTTGCCGCTGGTCAGGAGGCTGCGAACGACCTTGGTCGCATCGTTCAGGGTGACGGGCAGGACGCCCGTGACCTTTGGATCCAAGGTGCCGCCGTGGCCGACGATCTTGGCGCCCATGGCGTCCTTGAGCCAGGCAGCGACTTGATGGCTGGTCGGGCCCGAGGGCTTATCGAGCGGGACCACGCCGAGCTGCAGGAGTTCATGGACGTCTCGGTCCTCAGGGCGTTTGCCGTGGTTGGGATCGGTGGGACTTGCCATGCGCACCAAGCGCTTGCGAGGGCGTTCGGCGGGCAACAGCCCGGAGCGGGTCACAGCCGTTGCACTGGTCCCGGCTTGAAAGGCTTTCAATGCCACGCGGCCAGGACCTGGTCGCATAGTGCCTCAGGACTCTGCTGGGTCGAATCGAGCACCAGGTCATAGATCGTGAGGTCCTCCAGGTCTGCGCCGTAGTACGCTTGGTACCGCGCGGCTTCGCTGGCCTCCCGGGTACGGGCCAACGCCGCTTGGGTGCTGGCCTCACCCCCGTCGCGTTCGGCCAGCCTGCGGAAGCGCTCTTCATCGTCGCACGTGATCCAGACTTTCAGGGCGGGGATCTGTTGTTGGTGGGCCAACCAGCCACTGAGGCGCCCTTCCAGCAAGACGCCGCCACTGCGAAGCAACTCGATCTGCTGGGCATCCAAGGCCTGGTCCACGGAGGGGTCTTGTTCGCACAAGGCGCCGAAGTCGGCCAAGGAAAGCCCTCGGCGCTCGGCTTCGTCACGGAACAACCGGCCCGCGTACACGTACCGCAGCTCCGTTGCCTCCTCAAGCAATCGGCAGAGGGTGCTGGTGCCTGTGCCAGGCAGACCGCCGACGGTCAGGTCATTCATGCACTTCGGGGTGCTTGGGTTGCCAGCGGCCGCGCCAGGCGATGTACTTCATGGTCTTCTGGACGAGGGCGCCCGCGGGGATGCTCAGGCACATGTAGAGAAGGATCCAGTGGGGGAACACGGTGGTCCCGAACATGTCCACTTGCGGGTTCCAAGGCGCCGTGTAGAAAGTGTAGTCCAGGGCGCTGATGAAGCCCAGAAGCCACGCGAACAGCGGGATCACCACGATCATGGTCATGGGCATGTTCTTGAGCTGCTTGCTGGACATCTCCTGCTGTTGCTTCATGACCTCCGGCTGCTTCTCTGTGAGTTTCTTGAGGCGGTAGGTGTTGTTCTCTTTGCGGGCCTTCATGAATTCCTTGTTGAATTCACGCATGTAGGCCTGCTTCTTGGCCATCTCAAGCCAGTCGGTGGTGAAGTGGCGCAGGGCGGTGGTGGCCAGCACCATCAAGGTGCCTGCGATGAGGACGGTCAGCACCGGGAAGGCGCCGCCGAACCCGATGATGGGGTTCAGCAGGAAGCCGACCGCGTTTCCGGTCGCTTCGCGCAGGTTGTTGTCGAAGAGGATCAAGAACACCAGTGCGATCGTGAAGATCGTCAGGAAACTGCCCTTGCGCTTGGGTGCGTCCGCCATTCAGCCCACCACCGGAAGGATCTGTTCGATGGCTTCCTCGACCTTGTTGTCGTGGTTGTAGACCGTGTGCACCGTGGCGCCCGTGATCGTCGCGTAGGCGGCGGCGAACCGCCGATTCTGTTCCTGGTGCTCTTCGATCGCTTCAAGGCTGTCGGCGTCTCGGTTGCGGGTCTCATCGCCATCGCGGCGGCCCTTGATCTCCGCAGCGTCGGCCTCGACCAACACGATGGTGCTGGGCTTGAGTTGCTCCAGGACCCAGGCGGGGAGGCCTGGAAGGTAGCCCTTGGGCGTCTTGATGGTGCAGTGGGTGTCCACGATGATGTCGCCCATGGCGGCCATGGCCTTGGCGGCTTCCATCTGGATCTCTTTTTGCACGTCCGGGTGCAGTCTTCGCATGTCGTCGCGGTGTTCGACCAGTCCTTTGGCGCTGGCCACTTCGAACATCTGCGATCCATACACGACGATCTTGGCATCGGCCTTGTCAGCGGCCGCTTCCATCACGGTCGTCTTGCCGACGCCCGGGATCCCGGTGACGATGATGGCACCCATTGGGCTGCGCGACCCCCCGGCCCTTGTTAAACGGCGCGGAGGCAAGCGAAGGCCCTTAGAAGGGGGCGCTCGTGGCCCGCGTGGTCGGTTTGATCCAGGAAATCCGAGAAGGTCTGGTCGTCGTGGGAACAGCCCACGTCTCTGCGCGTAGCGTCCAGGATGTAGAGGATGCGATCCGCAAGCACCAGCCCAAGAAGGTGCTCATCGAGTTGGACGCCCGGCGGCTCGAGGCCTTGCAAGACCCGGACCGCTGGCAGAAGACCGACATCGTGGAGATCCTGCGTCAAAAGAAGCAGCATCTCTTCTTGCTGCAATTGTACCTGGCCAACATGCAGGCCCGGGTCGGCCGTGAAACGGGTGTGCGGCCTGGCAGCGAGATGCTTCGCGCCATGGAGGTCGCGGAGGAGATCGGCGCCGAAGTGGTCCTCATCGATCGGGACGTGGGGATCACCCTGCGTCGTGGGTTCGGTGCCATGGGCTTCTGGCAACGGCTCAAGCTCTTCTGGAACGTCTGGTCGGAGGTCCTGACCCCGACCAAGGGCGAAGAGCGCGACATCGATGAACTGCTCGAGACCGACGCGATCACGGCGATGACCGAGGAATTCGCCCGCTTTGCTCCCGTCGTCAAGACGGCGCTCATCGATGAACGCGACACCTACATGGCAAGCCACATCCACGAGCAGCACCAACGCAGCGGCAATGTGGTGGCCGTGGTCGGAGCCGGCCACGTGCCGGGCATCGAAAAACACCTCACGGACGCAGACGAGATCCCATTCCGTTTCTGGCTTGACCAGGAGCCCGAGCGCCGGTTCCGCGTGGGAAAACTCATTGCCTGGCTGCTTCCGACCGCCATCATCGGAGCCTTCCTCTGGTTGCTGGTGCAAGGCGACTACGCCGCTCTGCAAGAGGCGATCATTTGGTGGATCGTGGTCAATGGGGTGCTCAGTGCCCTCGGGGCAGCCCTTGCCGGCGGACACCCGTTGTCGGTGCTCACGGCCCTGGTGGCCGCGCCCATCACGAGCGTCAACCCGACCCTGGCAGCCGGCTGGTTTGCAGGACTCACGGAAGCCAAGATGCGCACCCCGACCGTGGCAGATTTCGAGGCCATCCAATTCATCGAAGGGGTGCGTGACTTCTGGAAGAACGGGGTCGTGCGCATCATCCTGGTGACCGCCTTGGCGAACCTTGGCAGCACCGCCGGCACCTTCATTGCCGGTTCCAAGGCATTCGATCTTGTCTTTGGAGGCAGCTGATGGCCCACAACCCGGCCTACGATCGACCGACGCGCGTCGCCCGCATCCGCTTCAGTCGCACGGAACTCCTCCACTTGGGCGGCAGCGTCATCGTGCTGACCATGGCGTTCAGTTTCGTTCTCAACACCTCGAGCACGGCGCTATTGGACCCTGCCCGATTCCGGCTGGACTGGTTGCTGGTCTTGGCATCGTTCATCGCGGTGTCGAGCGGCTTCGTGTTGCATGAATTGGCGCACAAGGTGGTCGCGCAACACTACGAACACTGGGCGGAATTCCGGGGCCAGTTCCGAGGACTGATGGCCAGCCTCCTCATGGCAGCTGGCACGGGCATCCTCTTTGCGGCGCCCGGCGCAGTACAGATCTGGGGGCGCGTGACGCCCAAAGAGAACGGCTTCATCAGCATCGTCGGGCCAGGAGTCAACTTTCTCATCGCGGTGGCCGCCGCTCCGGTGGCCGTATTTGGCGACATCAGTGCACCGTTTCCGTTCATGATGGCCGTGGTCGCCGTCGTGAACGCGGGGTTGTGTTTGTTCAACCTGCTCCCCATCGGCAATCTGGATGGCCGCAAGGTGCTCTACTGGAACAAGCCGATCTATTTCCTCTTCCTGGCCATCGCCATCGGCTTGATCGTCTTCCTCTATCTGAGCGGCGTCGTGTTCCTTGGCGAAGCGACCTGACAGGCCCGCCACGGGGGCGCCGAAGCGCTGCGCTCCAAGTAGTCCCATGCGGATTCGAACCGCAGTCCCAGGAACCAGAATCCCGGATGATTGACCACTACACTATGGGACTATGATGGGCTCGGCCGGAATTGAACCGGCGATCCACGCCTTGTAAGGGCGTTGTCATAACCCCTAGACCACGAGCCCAGGCCTTGGGGATTCCCGCCGACCCTTGGCCCCTACATAACCGCTGCGACCGTGTCCACCGGCAATCACCGCGTCTGGTTTTTGAAGGGCCATCCGGTCGGTCGCTCGATGGCGGGTGGCCCTGAACCGATCCTACTGAGCATTCTGATCATTGTCCTTGGTGCCAAACTGGGTGGTGAAGCCGCGGAGCGCTTCAAACAACCAGCCGTTCTGGGTGAGCTGCTGGTCGGCGTAGCGTTGGGCGCGAGTCTGCTCGGCGGGTACGTGGGGTTGCCCGATTTCGGCATGGAGCAGGAGCTCCATCATGACGAGGATCTGCTGCACG
>JBFKXH010000096.1:0-6542 GCA_041638175.1 Thermoplasmatota archaeon | reverse complement strand
TGCGCGTGCATGGGACAGCATCCATGACAGGCGCGCCGAATAACCTCCTAATCTCTCGGTCAATTGTCGAATACCCGAGCTTCGCAGGCAGGGGCACCATGGTCGCATGGGGCCAGGCGATGGGCGGTTTCAGGTTCTAGGCGATCGATGAGCATCGCCGCGGCGATCTGGACAAAACTGCTGTCGAGTTCCTCGAACCGCAGGGTCCATGCCGCGTCCTGTTCTTGCGTCGTGAAGGCAACGCTTTGGCTGGCGCCAAGTGCACTGCGTATCGCACCGATCGCTTGGCCGTTCGCCTCGAGGCTTACGTCGAAGTCGCCGGCGGCGGTCAGGTTCACAGCGAAAATGGAGGCGCCTTCTGCCGTGCGGCTCCAAGTGGGTCCAGTTGCTGTTACGCTAGCATCGATTCGCTGAATGTCGCCGCCGCCCGTTTCCTCGACAGCGCCCATGCACTGCATTCGTCCCCCGTCGATGATGCGGTACCATATTTTCCCGGATGCTGCCTTGATCGTTGCCGCACCTATGGCTTGCTCCAGCGTTTCGTCTTTCAGGGTATGGAGCCCGATACCGACCAACTGGCCGACACCAGGTTCGAGGTGAAACGTTTCTCCAAACGCCGCGTAGCCCGCTGCGAAACCCCACGAATGCGGACGGGGTGCGATTCGGCCATCGATGGATTGGTCATCTTGTCGGAGGTAGCTGCCGGTCAAAAGGGTCGAATAGGATGTCGGGCCCACGATGCCATGCAGCGCGACCAAGGTGCAAAGGCGATCGAAATCGTTGGGTGTCTCATCTTCCCCCCGCAGCTCGACGGCGAGGTCGATGGCGACGCGCAAGGTGGTCTTGACCTCCGGCACGACCTCGACGACCATGAAATGATCGGAGTCAGGAAAATCGCTGGCTGAGAGCACGAGTTCGTGTGCCTGCGTAAATCCGTCAAGGAGCTGTTGCTGGGTGTATTCGAACGGTGCCGGGTCTGGGGCGTCGGCATCACTTGTCGTGCACCCGGCAAGTAGAAGGAGCACGGCTGTAACGCTGAAGGCCCCGCGCCTGCCATGACCAAATGGACCATTCATCGCGACGTGCCGACTGGGTGCGGCACTTGTAAGTTGTTTGGGGCGGGGTGCGCCAAGGTAGTGGCCCGGCTGAGATGTGAACTCAAGTCTGAGCGTCCCGAACGCCCAAGGATACGAAACTACCCTACCAGGCCGGTAGGTCGCGCCAAGTGCGCAAGGCGGCCGACTTGGATGGGGTATGTAAGGGCTACGAAAGCAGGGATTCCATGACGCGCAGGTACTCGCGAAAGGCTCGTTTGCCTTCGTCCGTGATGTGGTAGCGTAATTCGAAGCCGTCGCGGCCTCGCAGCACGCGTCGGGCGCGTAGCAGTCCGGCTTCTTCGAGGCGCTTGGCGTGGGTGGCCAGGTTGCCGTCGGTGAGGCCCAAGTGGTCGCGGGCTTCGGCGTAGCCGACGTCCCGGTGGCGCCACAGGAGGGCCATGATGCGCAGGCGCGCGGCTTGGTGGATGAGGGCGAGGTCTCCGGTCAATGCGGGGATCACTTCATCCTCGGCTGTACGCGATGGCACCGGCGGTGATCCAGGCGACACCGGCGACGACGCCGCCGAGGAGGCTTGCGGCGAGGTCGCCGAGCCCCGCGAATCCCATCCAGAGTCCGGCGCCGATCATGGTGAAGGCGGCGACGAAGAGGCTGGGGTCACGAAAGCACCATGCCCGTCGGTGCATGACGGCGATGCCCAGGGCCAGGAATCCATTGGTGGCGAGCATGATGGCGCTGGTGGCCCAGTGGGCGTCGGTGCCTTCGATGAACATGAACAGGATCATGGCCACGGCGATGAAGGCGCCGACGAATCCGAGGCTTACGAGGAGGTCTTTGCGCCAGTGGTCGTCGTGTTCTAGGGTGACGGCGTGGCTTGACCAGAGGAGCCTGGTAAGCAGGATGCCGGTGGCGACCCATGGGATCCAGACGACGTTGAAGGCCCATTCTGTGCCGTGGCGGTGGAAGAAGCTGCCCACTCCGGCGTAGGTCATGAAGATCCCGGCGGCGACGAGGCCCCACATCATGGTGGTCAATCCGCTGGTGCGGATCGACAGGGATTCTTCGTAGGTGCTGGCTTCACGGAGGGCGGCGGCAGCGTCTGCAGGTGTCGGCTCCATGGCTACCCATAGACCGGCTTGGGGCTATATCACGGCAGCACACTTTGTGCCAAAAAGCGCGTCCGCTGGAATACAAGGCGGGTTCCTTTGCCTGGCAAAGCTACTTTCGTCGTGCCACGAAGGCCAGACCGACAAGGCCGGCGATCAGCAGGGGCACTTCGAAGCCGGGCACATTGCGCACGGGTGCCTTGGTGGGGTTGGCTTTCTTGGGAAGGCCCTTGTCGTAGTCGCCGGGGTCGCTCACTTGGGCGACGTGGGGTCCGTCGACGAGGACGCCGCCGGGGACGAGGGTCTGGCCGTGGAAGCGGTTCTTCTCTTCGACGACGATGGTGAAGTTGTTGGTGCCTTCTTTCCATCCAAGGAAGTTGCTGGTGGCGCGGTAGCCGCCGAATTCTTCCTCGAATTTCAGGTAGACGCGGTCGCCGCCTTCGATGTCGGCGTAGACGGCCCAGACGTTCAAGGCGTCGGGGATCTCGACGAAGAGGGTCCCTTCGCGGCTGGTCAGGTCGCCGATGGTGACTTCCACGACGTCAGGGACGACCTCGATGGTGCCGTTGGCGGTGGTCGTGCGTCCCTTGCTGTCTTTGGCCCAGGCGCTCCAGGTGTGGATGCCTGCTGGGGCGTCCTCCAGGATGTATCGGTGGTGGGCGCCGCCCAGGTGTTCCAGTTCGACGACGGCGCCGTTGATCTTGGCTTGCCAGTCGGTGACCTTGCCGTTGTCGGTGAAGAAGAAGTCCATGACCACGTCGTCTCCGATGGCTGCTGCGGACGGTCCGATGAAGACGTCCACTTCCGGATCGGCGAAGTCGCTGATGGGCGGATTGATGAACATGATGAAGAACGCCAGCCAGGTGAAGAACAGCAGGAAGCCGGTGCCGAGCATTTCCCGGCGGCCCCAGTGGCTGATGTCGATCTTGAGGGCCCGGAAGAGGGGCTTCAGGGCGCCGAAGGTGGCGGCGGCGATCAAGAGGCCGACGAGCCAGCCGGTCTTGGCGGCGTCGAGGACGCCGAAGAGCAGCCAACTGACGATGGCGGCGACGATGCCTGCCAGGAAAAGCACGGTGGTGGTGTGGAAGGAGACCATCTCCTTGTGGATGAATTCGTCTTCGTCGAATTCGGGCGGGATGAAGTCGTATCCTTCCTCCTCGGGCTCCTCTTCCTTATGCCGCTTGGCCACGGCGCGCCCAAGGAGGGCCCGTTTAAAGGGGTGCGGTGCGTCAAAGTCCCTGTGAAGAAGGCGCTCACCAACCTGGATGTCGCGGCCCTTGCAGCGGAGCTGCGGTCGGTCCTCGTGGGTGCTCGCTTCGAAAAAGCGTACCAGCCGGCCAAGGACCGGATCTTGCTGCGTGCCCGCAGGAAGGGGTTGGGTCGCATGGACTTGTTGATGGAGTTGGGATCGTTCCTGACCATCACGAAGAATCCGCCGCAGAATCCGGACCAGCCGAGCATGGTGGCCAAGATCTTGCGCCAACGCTATGACAACGCCCGCATCGTGGGGGTCTCACAAGTGGGGTTCGATCGCATCTTGCGCATCGATGCGGAGAAGGGCGAGCCCATGGCGATCATCTTGGAGTTGTTCGGTGATGGCAACATGCTTCTCTTGGATGGCGAGGACCACATCGCGCTCCCGATGCGCGGTGCCGATCACGGGGCCAGGAAGCTTCGCAAGGGTGAGCCGTACCAGGCGCCGCCTGGTGGCGGCGACCCTTGGGTCTCGCTGGATGCGTTCCAGGCGCTTGGCGAGGCGGCCAACAAGGACCTGGTGCGGTTCTTGGCCCTGGACCTTGGCTTTGGTCCCTTGTGGGCGGAAGAGCTGTGCCTGCGCGCGGATGTGCCCAAGAACACGGCCATCGAGGACGTGGCACCGGAGCAGTGGCAGGCGGTCCATGGGCAGGTGCAGGAGATCAAGGCCCTGCTCGACCGGGGGGACCTGGCGCCGGGCATCGTCTTTGACGGCGAGGAGCCGATCGACGTGGTGCCCTGGCCCATGCAGCACTACGAGGGCATGGGCTTCGAGGAGGCGCAGACGTTCCGGGAGGCATTGGATGCGTTCTTCGTGGGGGGTCCTGAGGCGGATGAGGATCCACGCACCCGTCGGTTCGAGGAGGCGAAGGCCAAGATCGAGCGGCAAGTGGATCAGATGGAGGAGAAGATGGCGGAGTTCGCCGAGGCCGAGGCGAAGGCCCGGGCTGACGGGGATGCCCTCTACATGGGGTTCCAGCAAGTGCAAGGCATCTTGGATTCCCTGCAACAGGCCAGAGAGACGCGAAGTTGGCAAGAGGTGGATGCGGTGCTTCGAAAGGCCCGCGCCCAGGGGGACGAGGCGGCCGAAGCGGTACGGGAGCTGCGACCCCACAACGGAACGGCGATCCTGCGCATCGACACCGAGGAGGGGTCCCGGGACATCGAAGTGGATCTGTACAAGTCGG
The DNA here is from genome assembly GCA_041638175.1 of Thermoplasmatota archaeon. Lineage (GTDB taxonomy): Archaea > Thermoplasmatota > E2 > JACPAO01 > JAHFTW01 > JBFKXH01. The sequence goes on along the minus strand of JBFKXH010000096.1, from coordinate 1,940 downwards.
TCCAGGACAATGCGACCCTTCGTTACGACGCGGCCAAGAAGGAGGTCAGTCGGCAACGGGGTGCCGAGAAGGCGTTGCTGGATGCAAAGAAGCGCCTCAAGGACCTGGAGTCCAAGGGATTGGAAGGGTTCGGGGCGGCGCCCAAGAAGGTGGATCGACAAAGCCGCCATTTCTGGTTCGAGACCTATCGGTGGACCTTGACGCCCAGTGGCTTGATCGCCGTCGGGGGTCGAAGCGCCCCGCAAAACGATGCGGTCGTCAAGAAGTACTTGCGGGAAGGGGACCGCTACGCCCATGCAGAGATCCATGGGGCGCCGAGCATCGTGGTCAGGCCCGCCGATGGGCCGAGTGTGGAGATCTCCGAGGAGGACCTGCGGGTGGCTTGTCAGTTCGCTGCATGCAGCAGTCGCGCGTGGCGCCAATACGGGGCTGCAAGTGCCTACTGGGTCACGCCGGCGCAGGTCAACAAGACGCCCCGCAGCGGCGAATTCGTCCCCAAGGGTGCTTGGATCGTGCACGGCAAGCGCAACATCGTGGACAACCTTCCCATGGAGTGGATGGTCGCGGAGGTCTGTATGAATTTTGATGGCACGCCCGTGCCACCGGATCAGGAGCCACCTGAGCGAAGCGTCATGAAAGTGGTCGGTGGACCCGACCTGTCGGCCCATGCGCGCCGATCTCTGCGGCTGGTCCCCGGCGACGTCGATCCCAATGATCTGGCGGCCGAGCTGGCCGAGCAATGGGGCGTGGAGATCGAAGCGATGCAGCAGGCCCTTCCGCCTGGACCCGCGAGGGTGGTATGAAGCGTCTCAAGAGCGACGACCAGGCCGGCTTCTTGGCCTTGCAGATCGATACCCTGGACGACCTGTGGCATCTTCGCAACCTCATCCAGAAAGGTGACCTGGTGAGCATGGACACCTACCGCACGGCGGAGAGCCAATCGGACAAGATCCGCGAAGGCAAGGCCGAGAAGAAGCGCATGCGCCTCGGGGTGCGCGTCGAATCCGTGGAGTGGCATGACTTTGATGACCATTTGCGCGTCCACGGGGTCATCGAGACCGGTCCACAAGACCATGGCCGCCATCATACTCACATCGTCCGCGACGGCGGCGACCGATTGGACATCCAGAAACCGGCGCCTTTGCAGCAATGGCACCACGACATGATCAAGGAGGCCGTGGCCCAGGCCAATGCACCCCAGGTGGTGTTGCTGGCCATTGATGATTCGGAGGCACAGTTCGCGGTGCTGCGTGGCTACGGATTGCAGTGGCTCGGCAGCCTGCCCAGCAGCGGACAGGGCAAACAGTTCGATGGCGCCGCCGACGCCAAGAAGACGTTCTACGCGGAAGCCGCCAAGACGTTGGCCCAATTGCGCACGAGCCCAGATGTGGCCGTCATCGTCGTAGGCCCCGGCTGGTGGCGGGAGGAGTTCATCGAGACCCTCGGTCCGGCCAAGGAAGGGGTCCTCACCGACGGCACGAGCCAAGGCGGTCGGGCCGGTGTTCAGGAGGCACTTCGCCGCGGCATGATCGAACGGGTCGCCAGAGATCACCGCATCCATTGGGAGACGGAACAGGTCGAGGAGGTCTTTGCTCGGATCGCCAAAGGCGCACTGGTCGCGTATGGGCCGGCTGAGGTCCAGGCGGCGGTCCAGGCTGGTGCCGCCGAAGAGGTCCTGGTGACCGACGAAGCGGTCCGGCATGGGCGTTTCGAGGACCTGATGCAGGAAGCGGACCGGACCCGTTGTGCGGTCCACATCGTCGCGGGTGGCCACGATGCGGGGGTCCGCTTGGAGCAATTGGGCGGTGTGGCCGCGTTGCTACGCTTCGACGTCGGGTGAGACGTAATGGAACATCAGTTCACCCGTGAACGTGACCGCAGGGCCGATCTGCAAGGGGCCGGTCCCTGCGTGGCGAACGGACACGGTGTAGTCGCCGGCG
>JBFKXH010000095.1:0-6567 GCA_041638175.1 Thermoplasmatota archaeon | reverse complement strand
CCTGCGTGACGGGGTGATCGTCCAATCATTCCAGGGCAAGGGCCATGCGTTCTCGTTCGAAGGCAATGTCTCGATCGATGCATTCCAGAGTGATTTCGCGATCCTGCCCTTCGAGGCTGGCTCCGAAGCCTCTTTCGATGAAGCGTCCGGAGAGGCCGCTTCGGTCGGTCTGGATTTCTCGCGGATCTCCCAGATGTTGCAACGATTGGATGGCGCCAACCAAGGGAGCACGGCGGACGCGGGCGATGTGGACAGTGTCACCAATGACATCCAGGATGTGCTCGATGATGTTCTCAACGGCGCCGTCTTGCGCATTCCTGCTGCCAACGCCACCTTCGAAGAAGCGTTCGCCTTCGTGAAATTCGACAACCTCGATGTGACGGCACGGACCGGGGGGCGCCTGGCATGGGAGGGGCAGGCGGCCTTGCAGATCGAAGGCGACCAAGTGGTCGGCGCCCAGGACCTGATCGGCGGCAAATACTTCTCCTTGCCCTGGTGGAGCTTCCTTTTGTGGGGCATCGCCTTGGCCGTTTGGATCGCCCGCTTGGTCGTCAAGCCGGAAAAGGAACATCCTGTCTGGGACCGCTTCAAGTGGGTCGGCTGGGTCTTCGGGGTCATTGCGGGCATTGTCGTGTTCATTCTCTGGGACTACGAGGTCCGCGCGGTCTGGGGTACGAGCCTGCTGAGCACCGACGCCGGCGGGGCAGGACTCCTGGTGACCGCGTTGATCCAATTGGTGCCGCTTGCTTTGGTGATGTTCGCCGTGGCTGCACCGCTTCGCATGATCTTGCGCAACGGGTCGTTGCTGGCTCGCCAAGGCACCTTCATGGGCCTGAGCGGTGGCGTTGCCTACTTGGCCGCCTTCGCCCTCGGGGCCACGCTTTTGCTGGCCTATCTGGAGCTGATCTTGGTCCGGGTGTTGGAGAGCACGGGTGGTTGACGCTCGGCTCCATCCGCGCCTGCAGGCGCTGCTGGAAGCCGAAGGCTGGCAAGGGCTGAGTCAGGCGCAGGAAGAGGCCTGGGGGCCGATCCGTGCCGGCACGCACACCTTGCTGGTGGCCCCCACTGGATCAGGCAAGACCGAATCAGCCGTATTGCCGATCCTCGACCGGCTGCTTGAGGAACGCGAGCGATTGGAGCAGGCGGGCCGGCCTTGGCCATCTGGCTTCAAAGTCCTCTACATCACGCCACTTCGTGCCCTGAACCGGGACCTGTTGGGTCGATTGATGCATTGGGCCCAGACCCTTGGATTCACGATCGGGGTCCGTCATGGGGACACGTCGCAAGCCGAGCGCGCCAAACAATCGCGCCGCCCTCCAGACCTCTTGATCACGACGCCAGAGACCACGCAGCTGTTGTTGTATGGAGACACGCTGCGGCAGCACTTGGCGACCGTACGATTCGCCGTCGTCGACGAGGTGCATGACTTGGCCACCAGTGAACGAGGGGCCCAATTGGCCGTCGCGTTGGCGCGCATCGATCAGGTCGGACCCCCCCATAGCAAGGCCAAGGAGCGAAGCATCGCGCCGGTGCGGGGCGCGCGCTTTCAACGCATCGGGCTGAGTGCCACGATCCACGACCCGCAGAACGTGGCCACGTTCTTGGCCCCCGGCGCGACCGTGGTCGAAGTGGCGCACGAAAAACACAGAGAACTGTCCGTGGTCAGGCCGGAGGTCACGGAAGCGGACCATGACCTGGGAAACGAGTTGGCCATCCCGGGCGCCGCCGTCGCGCAATTGCGGACCGTGCGCTCGTTGATCGAATCCCACGAGCGCGTCTTGGTCTTCGTCAATACACGCGACGGGGCGGAGGTGCTGGCCAATCGAAGTGCCCTATTGGATGAAGCGCAGGGACAAGAACCCGTCCTGGGCCTCCACCATGGCAGTCTTTCGACCGAGCACCGCGTGGAGACCGAGGCCGCGTTCAAGGCAGGTCGGATCAAGGCCTTGGTCGCCACGAGCAGCATGGAACTGGGCATCGATGTCGGCGCCATCGACCACGTCATCCAGATCCAATCGCCGCGCAGCGTGGCGCGGATGATGCAGCGACTCGGACGAGCTGGCCACCACATTGACGGCGTCAGTCGCGGGACCATGGTGACCATCGGCCCGGAAGATCACCTTGAATGCCAGGCGATCGCCGAACTTGCAGTCCAAGGGCGCCTTGAACCGGCGCCCATCCGTCCGGCGCCGCTGACCGTGTTGGCCAATCAATTGGTCGCCCTGAGCAATGAATACCACGACGTCGAGCCTGGGTGGGTGCTTGACCTGCTGCACCAGACCCACCCGTTTCGCGACCTGGAAGAAGGCGTTTTGCTGCAAGCATGGGATGCTTTGGTCGAAGCCAAGACGGTCTTCGAAGAGGCGGGGCACCTGCAACGCAGCGGCCGTAGCCGGCGTCACTTTCTGGAACACATCAGCCTCATCCCCGATGAGAAGACCTACCGCATCTTTGACGAGGCACACAAGAAGACCATCGGCACGGTCGATGAAGGATTCCTCGCCGGCGTCCATCCCGGCATGGTCTTCATCATGGCCGGCAGGGGCTGGCGCATCCTTGAGGTGGACAATGAAGCGGCCCGCATCCGCGTCGCCCAAGCCAAGGATCTGGGGGGCACGCCGCAATGGAGTGGTTCCATGTTGCCGGTGAGTCTTGAAGTCGCGCAAGCAACGGCGCGGTTGCGTCAGGCGATCGTTGACGGCAGGTCCCTTCCCGGGGCGGCGACGCCGGTCCTTGCCCAAGTTGAACAGGGACTGGTCGTCCCGACCGACGAACGCATCGTCTTGGAGCAAGGTCGAGGCGTCGTGGTCGCCCACATCGCGCTCGGCACACGTGGCAATGAGGCGCTCGCCCTGCTGACCGGCACGTTGCTGGCGCAGCGGGGCGCTTGCATGGGCACCGACCACGACGCGTACCGGATCACGTTCCGAGGGGCCAAAGCCCAGCAGGTCCTCGAAACATGGCAAGCTCTGGACGCGGATTCGTTGGAGGTGTTGCTGGGCTTGATCCTTCGCGACCATCCGCTCATGCGCAGGCAATTGGTCCAGGTCGCCAAGGAATTCGGGGCTTTGCCCAAGGACCTGGATCCGACCCGGGTCACCAAGAAGACGGTCAGCCGCTTGTGGGAACAATTTGCCCTGCAAGAGGAGACGCTGGCACGGCTCATCCATGACCGGTTCGATCTGCCGGCCGTAGAGGGCTTCCTTCGCAACTTGGACCCAGAGGACATCCCGATCCAAGCCCTCGGCCCCCTTGCGACCGCCGACGAATCATTGGCATTGGTCATGCCGCGCAGCGACAAGACCTTGCTGGCACAGGTTCGACGCCGCATCGAGACCAGCGACGTGGTGCTCTTGTGCACCCAGTGTGGGCATCAGGTACCGACAGACGTCGCAGGTGTCCCCGCGCGACCCCGTTGCCGGCGTTGTGGGGCCCAGCAGATGGCGTGTCTGCGCCATTGGGACCTGGAGCGCTGGCCTGGACTCAAGAAAGGGGCCCAAGGCGTCGAGCCTTCGGTGCGCAAGCGTGTCCTTGCCAATGCCAGTCTGATGGCCGGCTTTGGTGCCAACGCGGCCCGCCTGTTGGTGGCCCGGGGGGTCGGCGCGCAGACCGCCGCGCGCATCCTACAGCGGGTCCAAGATCCGGAGGACCCCACGTTCTGGCGGGAGTTGCTCCACGCCGAGTTGGAATACGCCCGTACGCGCTCCATGTGGTGACGCAACCTTCTTGCCGTGACCCAGGCCTCGTCGGCCAGTGAGCATCCTCACTTCGAAGGCCGGCCTCGTTTTCGCAAGCACCTTGCACACGGCAGGGGCCATTGGGTTCCTGGCCGGACTGATGGTCTACGTGGCCTGGGTGCGAGGGGCTCGCCGTGGCGACCCGCACCCCAACTTGCTGGCGTTGGCGGCCACGTTGTCGTACGTGTCGATCTTGGCCAATCTGCTGGGCGGCTTCATGCGGACCTATCAGCCAGGGCACCCAAAATTCTGGGAGCTCTTCTCGGAACCCTGGGCCATGATCATGGTCGTCAAGCACGTCTTCCTGTTTGGCGGGATGTTCTGCTTGGTCTACCTGACAGAAGTCGTCGCACCGCGCATCCGCAAAGCCAAGAAGCCGCCGGCGACCACCCGCAAGGAAAGTGCGGCGGTGGGGTTCACTGCGGCCAGCATTCTCATTGCGAGCATCCTTGGCGCAATCAGCGCGGTCACGCCCATCGGCGCTGCCGAGGTGGTGCCCGACCATGAGGAGCCGCTGCCCGACGGCAACCTGACCGAGACACGGACCTTGCCGTTCTCCGGGACCATCAACAGTCTGCCCATCGCGCCCCAGACCGAGACCGGTTCGTTCGACGTTCCGCCCGGGGTGGCCCATCTTGAAGCGACCCTGACCTGGAGCAGCACGGGGACCGTTCTCTCGCTTTCCGTGACACCGCCCAGCGGCATGCAGGTTTCAGGCACCGCTTCAGGCCAGACGGTCACCGCGGAGACGCAGGCACCGACGGCCGGTACGTGGGCGTTCGAGATCGGCGCCGATCAGGCGGTCAACGTGGCTTGGTCCCTGGAGATCGTGCTACATCCCTTCGATGGCGCGGACGACGTCCATCAGGGATGAAGGCGTCAAGCTGACGTCGGCGTGGCCTGCAATGCTCTCTTGCGCGAACACGGCCACTGATCCACCGACCTGCTGCCAGACCGGCACATCATTGGCACCATTGCCGACGTGGCACACGGCGTCCGGCTCCAGCCCTTGGGCACGAAGACGCGTGGTCAGGTTGCTCCACTTGTCAAAACGCGCCTCGATGTCCACGGGGCGCCCTTCCTGGACTTGGACCGGACTGCAGATCGCGTCGATGAGCCCCCACCGCCCAAGGTAGTCGGTGATGATGCTGGGCTGGTCGGTGAGCAGGCAGACCTCGCTGCCGGCGTTCCGCAAAGCTCGTACCCCCTCACGGATGTCAGGTAACCACGGGGCCTGCCGCAATCCCCGGTGCACGGCGGCCAGGTCGAGTCGCTTGATCCAGTCCCATTGTTGCCAGAAACACTGCTCCAGCGTGATCTCGCCGCCAAAGAAGGCCGCGTCGGAGGCCGCCACGTCGTCGCCTTGGCCGGCTGCGCGCAGAATGGCGGCGAACGCCGTATCGTCGGGCAGCAACGTGCCGTCCAGGTCCAACGTGACCAGGTCCCATTTCATGAGACCACCACATCGAAGACCATGTGGCTGTCCACCGCAGAGTAGGCGCGTACGATGCGCGCCGTCGACTCGGCTGAGCGCATGGCCGCGTTGCAAGCATGCAGGATCCGCGCTTCGGTGGCCTCCACTTGCTCGTTGTTGATGATCGCATGCACATGCAGGGTCGCGCCCGGGGCCGCCACGCGCAACGCGGTGGGCAAGAAGGCCAAGGCACCATGCGGGAGGTTCATGTTGATGCGGTCGAACACACCCTCGACGCCAGACGCATCCTGGCACAGGACCTCCATCGTGACCTTGTTGAGCTGGGCGTTGCGTGCCGCCAGACGCGCGGCCTCAGGATTCAGGTCGATGCACGTCACCATGGCGCCCCGCTTGGCGCATTGGATCGCCTGGGGGCCGACGCCCCCGAACATGTCGAGCATGCGTTCGCCGGGGCGCGTCAGGGCCGCTACGCGTTCCCGCTCTGAGGCCAGCCGCGGCGAATAGTAGGCTTTGCCTGGGTCCACGCGCAGCCTCACGCCATGTTCCTGGACCTCGGTCTCACTATCGCCCGCTCCCGCGATCCTTTCCAGCTCGCGCACCCGGAACTCGCCTTTGACGCCGTGATCATGGAAGACCGCGCGGGCCCCGTGGAACGTCAGGAGGGCCGCCCCGATCTCGTTGCGTCGTTCCCAGACGGCGGGGGGGACCTTGACCAACACCACGTCGCCCAGCACGTCGAAGGCGCGCGGCGCTTCCTGCGGGTCGTCCCAGTCAAGCAGGTCGACATAGGCGCGCGCTTTGCTGGGCCGCGGCACAAAGTCGTAGGATCGGTCAGCCTCATCGACCGGGAAGATGATGCCGTCTTCTACGGTCTGGACCTGGAGGTCTGTTCGCAGCCTTCCGGCAGCCAACAGCGCGCGTCGCTGGGCTTCGGCTTGTGCGAAGGGGACCCGGATGCCAGGAGCCTGCACCACGAGGGGGCCAGGCCGGCTGGTTCGATAAGCCCGCCGGGTCAAATAGCGGGCCGTGGTGGCCAGGCCGTGGCGCTTTGGCTCATCGGACTTGGCCTGCATGATGCGACGGATATCACCGTCAAGGGGCTTCGGCAGGTGCGCGCTTGCGACAAGGTGTATGCCGAGTTCTACACGGCCATTCTGGGCGGGACGGACCATGATGCCCTGCAAGCGTTCCTGCAGCAGGACGTGGAGGTCCTGCCACGCGAAGGGGTCGAGGCGGGCGGGATCGACGTCGTGGGGGAAGCCCGGGACCAGGACGTCGCGTTCTTGACGGCGGGCGACCCCTTGGCGGCCACCACCCACACGGAGATGATCGTGAGGGCCAAGCAAGCGGGCATCCCGGTCCACATCATCCACGCGCCCAGCATCTATTCCGCGG
>JBFKXH010000094.1:0-6569 GCA_041638175.1 Thermoplasmatota archaeon | reverse complement strand
GTGCATGAATTCTACTTGATCGTCGAAGACGAACACGGTGAACACGGCAGCGACGAGACCACCGTCGTCATCTCCAATGTCGCCAACGGGACCCAGGCGGCCCCGAACGTTCGCTTTGACCACGAACACTGGTGGGGCCGCTCCTATGATTTCGAAGACCAGAGCACCCCCGGCAGCGGCTACATCGCGTACCGCGAATGGGACTTCGAATCGGACGGGCACATCGACTCCGCGTGGGATGATCCCTGGCACGAATTCAAGCGGCCTGGCGAACACGCGGTCAGCCTGGCAGTGGCAGACTCGGGCGGGTCCTGGGCAAAACAGACCAAGACGATCAACGTCCCCAACGAGGCGCCCCAGGCCTACTTCTACCCCTCGCACGACGTGGTCCCCGTGGACACGTACCTGATCTTCACCGCCTGGACGTGGGACGAGACCCGTTGGTACGATTCTGATCGTGGGTTGTCTCACCGATGGGTCTTCTCCGATGGATTCACGAGCGACCACGATGACGTCGGCCACACCTTCTCCAGAGTCGGCATCTTCGACATCGCATTGACCGCGCGCGACGATGGCGGCTTGGAGGACACATGGGAAGGACAGATCGAAGTGATCTCGATGGAAGAATGGGAAAAGCGCTACGGCGAATTCGATCCGGACGCGTTCCTGCTCAACGTCACCGAGGAGCCTGCGCCGTTCAACAACACGTTCACACCCAAGCCCATCCTTGAAGAGCCGACCCCCGAACCGGAGGAAGAGGCCCCTCAGGAGACCAAAGCCGAGGGCGAAACACTCGCACGACCTACGTTCATGGGCATCCCGATCTGGGTCCTCATCATGATGGGACTGCTGGTCCTGGGCGTCGGGCTGGCCATCATCCCGGCCACTCGTGGCAAGAAGGGTCGCTGAACCCAAACGACCATGTTCCTTAAGTAGCCGGAGCCTGGGTCAAACGACATGCGTGGGCGGGCGCTCCTGGTGGCGCTGCTGTTGTTGATGGTGGTTGCACCGTCCCAGTCGCAAGAATATGGCAACGTGCAGGCGATCCATCCGCCCGACAATGAGCGGCATGACAACTTTGGCCATGCCGTCGCGGTGGACGATGACTGGCTGATCGCCGGTGCCCCTGGCAACGAAGGTGCGGTCTACTTCTACAAGATCGGCTCGGGCTGGCACGACCCCCAGATCGTGCACGGGCCAGGCCCGACGAACTACGGTTGGTCGGTCGCCATCGAAACGCCGTGGGCCGCGGTCGGCCACCCGGGCGTCAACGAAGTCGAGATCTGGAAGCTCGAAGCCGGCACATGGGGAATCTTCCAGACCTTCTCCGGCTCCTCGGGCCAACGGTTCGGGGAATCCATCGCCATGGACGACCATCGACTCATCGTCGGAGCGCCCGGAAGCGACACCTTCTCGGCCCTCGCTCAGCCAGGGCAGGCTTACGTCTACGAATTGGACGGCCGTTGGTCCCTGGCGCAAAGCATTGTACAGGATGAAGTCGGAGCTGAGCGCATGTTCGGTGCGAGCGTCGATGTGGACGGCCAGCGGCTGCTGGTCGGTGCTCCGTCACGGTACCTGGAAGACCAGGTCTTCCGAGGCGCAGCCACGGTGTTCCGCCACGATGGCACCAGCTTCAAGGTGGAGCAGTACCTGAACGTGGACGAGGAATTCGACCGGCACGGTCAATTCGGAAGGATCGTGGCGATCGACGGCGTGGATGCGATCATCGCGGGTCCGCCGATGCTCATCGACGACATCTGGCAGGACGGGGACCTTTTCTTCTTCAAGCGGACCGCGGGCGTTTGGAACGACATCCACCACACGGAACATTTCGGCTCGGCGGTCTCCCTTGAAGGGGGCCAAGCCCTGATCGGCGAGGTCTACTTTGACGATGTGTCCTTGTGGATCCGGTCTGGCAACAACTGGTGGCCACAGGATGTATTCCATCTGGATGACACGTGCTGCAGCTATGCCAGCGAAGACTCTCTAGCGATCCACGATGGAACCCTCTACATCGGCCATCCGGACAGCGATATCTGGAACACGAACGGCGGAACCATCTGGGTCCTGACAGACAACCTGCCGCCGGTCTCCGTACCCGGGGAGAACCTGGAGATCAAGACCGTAGAGTCCAGCGTCCAGGTCACGGTGGATGGCAAAGAAAGCTACGATCCCGACGGCGAGATCGTTCGCTATGAATGGGTGTCGGGAAGCCAAGTGGTCGAAGCCGCCCGTGCGACCTTCGAGCTGGGTCAAGGAAACCACCAGCTCTACCTGCGCGTCACAGATGATGCGGGGGCCACGGATACTGCGGGCTTGCAGGTCAAGATCACCGCGCCGCCGCTGCTTGCGGCCGCATTCACCTTCGGCCCCGACCACGCGCGGCCCGATACCTGGGTGCACTTCACCGATCGCTCCACCCCAGGGCCCGGGCTCATCACCGAATGGTCCTGGGACTTCGACCAGGATGGCCGCACCGATGACACCCACCAAGACGGTCGTCATCGATTCACCCGATCCGGCGACCACCCAGTGACGTTGACGATCACCGACCAGTTCGGTACGAGCGCCTCCATCACACATACGGTCCACGTTGCAGACGCCAAACCGATCGCCGAAGCCGGCGAGGACGTGGTCCAGGGGGCAGGAGCGACCCGGACGGCGGAGGTGACCTTGGACGGCAGCGCTTCGCGGGACGCGGAAGGCGCGATCGAATCCTACCAATGGCACCGCGGGGGCGTCATCTTCTCCACCGAAGCAAAACCGACGGCCACCTTCAACGTCGGCGTCACCGATGTGACCCTGACGGTTCGAGACCAGAAAGGAAACACCGCCAGTGATCAAGTGAAGGTGCTCGTCACGCCGGATGCCGGCAACCGGACCATCGGAAACGAGCCACCCACCGGATCGTGGAGCGCCGAGGATCACGCGCCGAAAACACTCAAGCTGACGGCCGACGTAGCCGATGGGCAGACCGAGGTGGCGCTGTGGAATTGGTATTTGCCAGGAGATGACGCAAGCGATGGACGCGATGCCAAGCTCACCCATCGCTTTGCAGCGTACGGTCCGCACACGGTGACCCTAAAGGCCACGGACACCGATGGAGCCACAGAGACCTTCACCGCGGAAGTCGACGTGCCGAACCTTGACCCGACTGCACGGTTCACCCCGTCAGGAATGGACCGTGTGCCAGCCGGCGCGGTCATCGTGTTCCGCGAGCACAGTAGCGACCCCGAGGACGAGTTGGTGAGTTGGCGGTGGGACTTCGGAGATGGCCAGCAAAGTCATCGGGCCGACGTCGGGCACCTCTTTGACACGCCGGGCAACCACACGGTCACGCTGACCGTCACGGACGCCGGCGGAGCAGAATCGACGACCGTCGGCTACATCCAGGTCCTCGAGGCAGATCCGGAAGTCCTGGAGGATTGGGACCAGTTCGAAGCGTTGGAAGCCCAGGAGCGCGGCGAGATCCTGTTCGAGCCCCCTGCGGCCCCGAGCGACGATGAAGATCCGTCCCCCCCAGGCAACGAAACCGTGGATGAGGCCTCTCCGCGCCCGTACTTCAAGTTGAGCCGCGATGAACCCGCGGAACTTCCCTTCCCGTGGTGGATCCTGCTGCTGGTCGCGGGGGCCGTATTGATCTTGACGATCATGCTGGCCCGATCAGGGCGTTAGCGCCCGTCCCCTGCTTGCCGTGTCTGGTACCACGAGCGTTCATGGGCCGAAGGCAACCGACCCGTCTGGGACCACGTCTGTACGTGCCGCCCTGCGGCGCGGATCATGTCGAGCCGGAAGCCCTCCACGTTGGGACTGTTGTGGGGCGTCATGATGACGTTCTCCAATCGCTCGAACGGCATCTCGAAGGGTCGACCCTGCGATGGGTACTGCCACCAAACGTCCAATGCAGCCCGATGATGGCGACTCTGGTCCAGCCAGGCAAACAATGCGCCCTCGTCCACGATCGGGCCGCGTGCCACGTTGATCAGGAGCGACGAGCGCGGCATGGCGGCCAATTCGTCAAGTCCCAGGAGGCCTTCGGTCTGCGCCGTCAACGGCAAGCAGACGACCGTCACGTCGCAACGGCCCATCATCTCAGACCGATCTGCCAGCGTCCCAGCCCAGGCAAGGCGCTCGTCCTCCGGGCGCGACCTGGAAACGGCCTCCACCGTGCACCCGAATCCCTGCAGAAGCTCGAGCGTCGCGCGCCCGATGCCCCCGAAACCGACCAGTCCCACCCGCAGTGATGCCAGGCTGCGTACGGGTGCGCCGAGTCGGAAATCGCCTTTTTTGATCGCCTCGGTGTGGAAACGTAGCCCGCGGGCCCATTCGAGGATGCAGGCCAGGACGTACTCTGAGATCGGCTGCGCCGTGCCCCCCGGCGTGGAGCCGACGGGGACGTCGGGCAGGTCGTCCCAACCCATGTGATTGAGGCCCGCCGTGCATGCTTGGATCGCTTCCAAATGCGTGAAGACCGACCATGTGCATCCGAGTGCCTTCATTTCGCGGCGAGGAAAGAACGTCAACGCCAGACGGACCCGCGCCGGATCGATACCGTCCGCCATCCAGACCGCATCCGGCAGCACGCTTGCAAGGGCCTCCCGTTCACCTTCTTGCGGGGCCCAGAGTGCCGCGACGACCATGCATCAGCCAGGTGGGGTTTTTTCTTGGCGCTGCCGGTCGCGCCGTGTGGACGTCGCCCTTCGCATCGCGTACGATGGCACCCTGTTTCGTGGGCTCGCCAGACAACCGAGCGGCAAGACGGTCGAGGACGCCCTGCTGGCGGCGCTGGCCCATGAGGGCTACGTCGACGGGTCCCTGCGCGCCGGGTCCCGAACGGACGCGGGCGTCTCGGCGGCGGAGAACGTACTCAAGGTGCGCCTGGATCGCCCCCACCTCAAGGGCCTGCTCCCCGCACTCCAGACCCACCTGCCGCCTGGCATCTGGATCACCGGCGCCGCACAAGTGGATGCCACATGGAACGTCCAACACGCACGGTCGCGGACCTACACGTACCTGGCACCCCAACACGACGAGACCCTGGCCCTGATGGAGGGCGCGTGCGCCGCCTTCTTGGGAGAGCACGATTTCTCGGCCTTTGCCCGCATGGAGGACCGCAAGGCGACCCGCCCCGTCGACGCGTTCACGGTCGAAGCAGCCGGCGGGTTCTGGCGCTTCCGTGTCACGGCGCCCGGGTTTCTGTGGAACCAGGTCCGCCGCATGGTCGACGCGTGCCTCGCGGTCGGACAGGGGCGAGCCGCCATCCATGACATCGAAGGCGCCCTGGCGGGCGGCCCAGTCCATGGCGAATTCAGGCTCGCCGCTCCCGAGGGATTGTGCTTGCAGGCCGTCGCCTACGAGCCGGCCATCCAGTGGGCCGCCGAAGCCGGAGATCTGCCCCGCGGCCGTCTCCTTCGTCCCCTGCAATCGGCGCAGGTGCGCCGCGAATTGCTGGAACGGCTCAGCGAGTCGTCTTGAGTCCTTGCACGAACGCCAGGTTGTCAGGGTGGGCCTCAAAATAGGTCCGGACCGGTTCCAGGATCTCGTTGAGGGCCGCTGCCGTGCTCGCCTTCAGGTCCGCGGGGTGTAGATCCCCTTCTGCAAAGCTGGCCTCCACGCTGGCGAAGGTCTTGTAGTGGAGCGGGCCCCCGAATTTTTCGGGGCGGTCCACGGTGAATCCTTCTTCCAAGCGCGGGAAGATCACAAGCCGCAACAGGTCCAACACCGGATTGTCGTCCGTCTGGCCTGCCGGGCAATGTGCCTTGTTGATCTTGCGCGCCACATCTTCGACCGCATCGTGGATGAAGATGCCGCTGTCTGGATCGGATTTGCTCATCTTGGCTTCGGCGGGATCCATCCGGCCTGCCCCGGCCCGCAGATTGGGGACGAGCGGCGTGTGCAACGCCACGGGTGGGTTGTGACCGATCTTCTTGGCAACATCCCGGGCCAACATGTGCGCATGGCGTTGGTCCATGCCACCGAGGGCCAGGTCGATCTTCATGTGGAAGATGTCCGCGACCTGCATCGCCGGGTAGAGGAACTTGCTCATGTCGGCGTCCCCTTCGTCTTCCTGGCGCCCCATGATGGTCATGGCACGCCGCATGCGCGCCAGGGTCGTGTGCTTGGCCACTTGGATGACGGTCGCCCAGTAGGCGTCGTCCTTGGCGAATTCCGCCGCGAACGTGTAGGTGATGGAATCCTTGGGGACGCCGAGGGCCTCGAAAGCGTCCGTCATGTATTCGGCGCAGCGGCGGATGTTGTGGAGCTCCCCGCCCAACTTGTCGTTGATGAGGGCATGCCAGTCCGCTAGGAGCACCGTCACGTCGAAGCCCGCATCGACCAGGTCCCGGATCGCCTGGGTGCAGACCATCCAACCGACATGCGCGGTCCCACTGGGTTCGAAGCCGATGTAGGCACGGGGTCGATCGCCCGCCTCCGCGCGCTTCACAAGCTCGTCGAACTCCTCTGGGCTGACAATCTCCTGGGCCAGCGACTGCAACGCCTGCGACACGAGCCTGGGACCATGCCCCGGTTTAAAGGCCCTCACCGTTGGAGGCCTGTGCGCCAAGAGC
>JBFKXH010000093.1:0-6615 GCA_041638175.1 Thermoplasmatota archaeon | reverse complement strand
GGTCGGTCGCCGCAACAAGCACTGGGCACTCACCCGCCTCCTGGATGACCCCAGCGAGGACATCGACCTTACCATCATCTTCTGCGCCACCAAGAGCATGTGCGACCGCCTGGTCCACGACCTGCGCCGTTGGGATTATTCCGCAGACGCCATCCATGGCGACCTGCCTCAGAGCAAGCGTGAACGCGTCCTCGAGAAGTTCGACGCAGGCGACATCAAGATCCTGGTGGCAACCGACGTGGCCGCTCGCGGCCTGGACATCGACCGCATCACCCACGTGGTCAACTGGGACCTTCCCGACAAGGAACCAGAAGTCTACGTACACCGCATTGGCCGCACCGGTCGTGCCGGACGCCGTGGCAAGGCGGTCAGCTTCGTCGGCCTGGACGACAAATCGATCCTCAAGCGCATCGAGATGCTGATCGGCCAACAGGTCCTTGAGACGCCCGTCCCGGCACGCAAGAAGGGCCGCGACAAGATCGACCACAAGATCGATTGGGACGAACTGGCCGACAAGTACGGCAACGTCCATGTACGCCTGAGTGCCGGCAAGGACGTGGGACTCACGCCGTTCAAGTTGCATCGGCTCGTCCAGAAAGGCACCGGTTTGGCAGACCATGCCATCGGCGACCTCCAGATCGGCGAGAGCGAAGCGAGCTTCGCGGTGCCCAAGGATTGTGCCCTGCGCGCCCGCAATGGGGTGCGTAATGCGTTCAAGGCGAGCAAGCGACAGGTCAAGGTGGAGTTCCTGGACAAGGAGACCACCGTCCGCACCGCCTGATGCGCTGTTGGCTGCGCTTCGATTACGAAGCCGATTTCGAATTGGACCCTGCCGGACCCACGTGGGATGCCCGTGTGCTACGGGATGTCCGGCTGCCGCGCTGGACCTATGACATCCACGACAGGGGCTGGGCCGTGTTCACTCGCGTCGAACAGAAGCTTTCGGACGGACCGACGACAGCACGCTTGTTGCTTCGCCCCGGGCGACCGCGGCCTGACGTGCGACTGGAGATCCTGGTCCACGGCGATTGGCAGGCGGATGATGACCGCCGCACACCCACGCCCGGGCTTGGCGGCATCAAGGAAGAGGCCGAAGCACTCCTGGTCTTGCTTGGCTGCCGCTCGCCACGTTTCCGCTACCAGGAGACCTATCGGGTGCGCTGATCGAACGATCCTTCCACCACGTTCGGATCTTCGTCCACAGCGACCTGGAAGCGACCGATCTTGATGTTGGGTACGCCCTTGATCGCAAACCATGTGATCTTGGGCCCGAGCAAGACAAAGAACAAGAGGGGGCCCGTGAGGACCGCTGCGATGCCCGCCAGTAGACCCCATCCCCCACCTACGGTGACCGCGACCCATACCAACAAGACCGGCAAGAGCCCAAGCATGGTCAGTCCGGCGCCCAGCAAGCCGACAATGACGCGCAGGTTCATGATCGCCAATCGTACAGGCTCTTGCCGCCGAATGCCATGAGACCCAACGCCGCAAGCAACGTAAGGTAGCCCCCCCAGCCGAATGCGATCTCATCCGTGAAGAGCACTGTATACAGCAAGGCCAATGCGACCAACAGGCTCCCTAGGCCCGCCGGCAATCGCCAATCCATGGGGCTCCATGAGCACCCCGCATGAAAAGGGACCGGACCGTTCAAGAGCGGCCGGACCGCTGTCCTGTCGTGCGACGCCACGCCCATGTCACGGTCATCGGCAAAGACAAGTCAGGCGTCATCGCGCGCATCTGTCAGTTCTTGTTCGACTGCGGTGGCAACATCGAAGAATTGGACCAACACGTCACGCACGGACTGTTCACCATGCACCTGCAGGTCTCCTGGCCAAGCACCGGCGACACGAGCCAAGCCATGGAGGCGGGCCTGGTGGCCATGGGGAAAGAACTGGGGATGGACGTACAATTCCGGCCCGCCGAGGCGGACAACGGCAAGACCCGTATCGGTTTGCTGGTCACCAAGGAAGTCCATGCGCCGCGCGCGGTGCTCGAAGCGTGCCGCGATGGCACCATCGATGGGCATGTGGTCACGATGCTCGGCAACCATGAGGCCTTGGCGTCGCTGGCCGCCGAATACGACATCCCCTTCGAGCACGTGCCAGATGCCGACAAGAAGGCCCATGAAGCCCGCATGCTGGAGCGGCTGCACGAGGCGGACGTGGACCTGGTGGTGCTCGCCCGATACATGCGGATCCTCAGTCCCAACTTTGTCTGGCGCTACCCACACCGCATCCTCAACATCCATCCAAGCCTCTTGCCTGCGTTCCCGGGCGCCGTACCGTACCGCCAGGCCGTTGAGCGAGGCGTCCGCGTGGCCGGCGTCACGGCCCATCTGGTGACCGTCGATCTTGACCAAGGTCCGATCGTCGCGCAGGCGGCCTTCCCGGTCCCTGCCGGCGCCTCGGTGGCTGACGTGGTCGCCCAGGGCCGGCACCACGAAGAAAAGGTCCTGGTGGACGGCGTGTTGCAGTGGATCCGCGGCTTGGACGTCGGTTGGGGGCGCGCTACGCCCCGCGACTCCTGAGGTGGATGGCCACCGCGGGCGCGAAGGCAAACGGTGCCAGTGCCAACCCGCAAATGCCCAGGGTCTCGCCAGCTCCAAAGGACGCGAGGTTGTCTCCATTGAGCGTCGCCGTGGACGTCCACTCGGCCAATAGGGTCCAGTGGACCGCAACCGCGGCAGTGACCCCGGCGCACACGATTCCCGAAGCGATCCAGGTGGCTCCCCGAAAGCGCCGATAATGCTCTGGCGCGGCCATGGAAACGGGCGCAAAGCCCAGACCAAGGGGGACCCCGGCGGCAAGCGCGAGCAGATACCCTCCGACCAACCACGGCACGGACTCCACGAAGGTCCGGTCACTGTGTTCGCCCTGCTCCAAGGCATGGCCATGCTCCCACAAGGCGACCCCGCCCACGTACGACGCCCAGAAGCCGATGCCCCAGACCACGGCTGCCCCAAGCAGACCAAGGACCCGCCACGGCCACACCCTGGTGGCCGTGACAAACGCCCCGGGCGGCGCCAACACGTCATCCATGCGCCTTCATCACCTCCCTGGATGATAGACCCGGCGATTCGCAACCCTTTCAACCACGGTGTTCTTGGAAAACCTTGGGACGCACGCCATGGGCTTTGACAAGAAGACGCTCGTACTCCCCGACGATACTCGGTTCGAGGAGCACACGATCGTCACGACCGGGGACCTGATCCTCGGAAACCACGTCCAATGCGGATTCGGCCTCAAGACGGACGGCCGTGTCTTCAGTGGGCAGGGCGTGCACGTGGAAGGGCGCATCGAATGCGGCGAGGACCTGCGACTCGATCAGAGCACACACGTCATGGGAGACCTGGACTGCGGTGCCAACGTGTACCTGGGCGAGCGTTGCTTCATCAAGGGCGACCTTGCCCTCGAAGGGGACCTGGACGTGGGCGACGACGTCAAGATCAGTGGCCAGCTCAAGGCCAAGGGATGGGTCAACAAGCGCAGCCCTGTGCCGGTCCTCATCTACATTTTCATCTACCTTCTGGAGCTGATGCGCCTTGGCCAAAGCGACGAGGTCGAACGCATCCTGAAGGAACTGGAGGAAGGGGACGAAGACATCGCCGTCGGCGAAGTCTACTTGTTCATCCCGGACGGTTCCGAGGTGGGGCTGCAGGCGACCACGGTCAAGGGCGGCATGGAGGCCGGTACCGGCTGTCGCATCCTCGGAAACCTGTCGGTCAAAGGCGACGTGGTGCTCGGCGAAGGCACCCGGATCCATGGTGCCCTGCGCGCCGAGGGGGGCGTCACGCTCGAGCCGGACGTGATGGTCGAGGGCGACCTGGTGGCCGAGGGCCCCGTGGTGGTCTCGGAAGGCTGTCAGGTCCTTGGTGACCTCAAGGCCCAAGCGGTGGAGATGTTCACCAGCGCCACTGTGGATGGCAAGATCCTTGCTGACGGGGGCGTCACCTTCCGCACGGAAGCGCAAGAGCGGCGCCGGAAGACCGCCGAGGAGAAGGCGGAAGAATTCGAGGGCAAGTCGGCGGACTTGGTCGATCTGCTCGGCTAGAACGCTTCCCAGATGAACGCGACCTGGTCACCGTTGACGACCGCCAACTCGGAGATACCGACGGTCGCCATTTCGCCGTTCAAGAAGACCGACCAGTAGCCGCCGCGCTCAAAGCAACCGCGGGTTTCACCATCCACCTCGGCGGCGGGGAAGCCACCGATGGCGCAGAGGGTGAAGCCACAACCGAAGCTGGCATCAAAGAATTCGAGCTCCACCTCGTGGTCCCAGGCCAACAACAGGTCGTGGACCGTGAATGCCTGGGTACGGGCACACTTCGCGTCCTCATAGAGGCCCAGGTTGGGTTGGCTGGCATCAAATTCCACGTGATAGGAACGGGCATCCCCCTCTCCCTGCACGGAGATGACGGCACTTTCGGTGGATGTGGCACAACCCGCGAGCATGGCCACGAGGGCCAGCAGCAACAAACGCATGGGTCGGCCACCAAAACAACCTAAGAAAACCTGTCCGGTCAGGCTGCCGCTTCACGCAAGCGCTCGAGCACCCACGCCTTCTCCAAGCTGCTCAGGAAGAAGCCTGCGCGAGGGCCACGGTCTTGTCCAAGGATCGCCTGATAAAGCGCCTTGAACGCTTCCCCTGGCTTGCGGTCGCCCTTGGCTTCGTAGACGGCGTCATGGATGGCCTGGCCGCTCCATTCGGCCCCCTGCAGGGCACCGACGAGATCCCGGAGGAACGCCTTGTCATCCGCCGTAAAAGCGTACTCGGGCATCGCTTCTTGCACCTGAAACTTGACGTTGTCAGGCGCAAACGATCCCAACCAGTAGCGGACATGGGCCACGCGTTCTTGCAATTCGGCCCGGTCATGGGCATCGAGGTCGCCGACCAGTTCACCGCTGCGGCGCAAGATCGCTTCCACGCCCTCCACATCCTCGGCCATCTGCACGACGGTCACCAGGTGCCCGTACTGTACCTTGTTGGGCTGATGGATCGGCACGTCACGGGGACAGCTGAGCTCGTAGGTCCGCGCCACCTCCGTGAAGGTGCCCGGGTTCTCTTCGGTGCCAAAGAAGATCCGTTCGAAGCGGTCGAACTCATTGACCAGGTTCATGACGCCGAGGCCCGGGTCGAAGTCGATGTGCTTGCGTGGAGACTGGCGCATCAAGAGGTAGCGCAGGACCTCCGGCGGTGTCATCTGCAACACGTCCGCGGCGCTGACAGCCAGGCCGCTGCTGGAATGCATGGCCCCTTTCCCTTTGAGGTTCAGGAATTCGTACATGATGCCGTAGGGCGGCGCGTGGTCAAAGATCTCCTTGCAGATGGCAAGGCCGGTCTGCCAGCTGCCACCCGCCGCTTGATGGTCCTTGCCGCTTGCCTCGAACGTGACACCGAGGAAGACCCACCGTGCGGGCCAGTCGATGCGCCAAGGAAGCTTGCCTGCACCCGGCTCGCCAGCATCGACGGTCCACTCGTGGCCGCAGGTGCATCGGGCCGTGACGTCGGGTGCATCGACCGCCAGGACCTCCACGTCGTTGATCTTCTTGCAGACGGGGCATTGTGGGTTGAACGGAGCCCATTTCTTGGGAAGTTGCCGCTTGGCGATCTTTTCGATGATGGCACGGATCTCCTGCGCACGCGCCACGGCCATGCGGATCAGATCGGTGTAGCGACCCTCGTGGTACATCTCGTACGCCGAAAGGACCGTCGGCTCGATGCCCAACTCATCCAGGTTGGACAGGAACGGCTCCAGGAAATGCGCCGCATAGGAATCGTGCCGGCCGCAACCGTTGGGGCGCCCATCTTCGTCCGGGCAAGGGATCTCGCGCAGGGGCTTGCCGACGTGTTCCTGGTATGCATCATCGAGGAACGGGTACACTTTCCGCAGCGGGTCGTAGTCATCCGCGATGTAGATGAACTCGGCCTCGTGGCCGGCATCTTTGGTGGCACGGAAGATCGCTTCACTGGTCAGCACTTCGCGCATGTTGCCCACGTGGATGGGGCCGCTTGGCGTGATGGCGGTGGCAAAGACCTGCTTGCCTTGGTGGTGTTCCAGCAGGTTCTGTGCTTCCACGTCGGCCCAGTGCACGACGCGGCGACTTCTCGGCGCTACATGAGCGTTGCACCCAATACGGTCAAATGGGGCCGCCAAGTCGGACGGCAGGAAGCGTCGTGTGCTTCACACCTGGACGTATGGTGTAGCTTGGATATCACCGGGCCCTCCGGAGGCCCAGACCCCGGTTCGAATCCGGGTACGTCCGTTCAATCGTGGGGGTGCCTGTGGAGCGCCAGCACGCCGATCGCCGCCGTGAACGAGACCGCGCCGACGCCGACCAGGTAGAATCCCTCCGTGACCACGTCATCCTGCGCGGCTTGGATCGCTGCCCGCTCGGCGGGGTCATTGGCTTGCGCCGGGCTGGCATAATGGTCGGGGTCGTCTGGATCCCAGGCGACGATGGCCTGCCCAAACAGGTTGGCTCCCAAGATCAGCGTGACGCCCCCCAACACAGCGAGGGCGAAGGCGAGGATCTTCCAGTAGACCATGGTCCGCGATTCCCGGGGGGGTCTTGATTGCTGCGTCAGGTTCTTGGGTCGCGCGGGCGTCGCACCCTT
>JBFKXH010000092.1:0-6629 GCA_041638175.1 Thermoplasmatota archaeon | reverse complement strand
GTTGGCTACGGCGGCCTTGGCGCGGTCAAGGCCTTCGGCCTCGACCTGCACCGGGACCTCGGATTCTTGGCCCAGGATTGGATCCAGAGCGGCCACACCACCCGAAGCAGTGACTATGTCCATTTCTTGCTGGAGACCGGGCTTTGGACCCCCGACGATGCCGTGGCGAGCCTGACCCGTCGCCATGTCAACCAAGAACCGTTCTTCGAGCATGTGCAGGATGAAGCCGCGGAAGATGCGGCCAGGGCGCTTGCCGACCCGGCCCCTACGCCCGACCGAGAGGATCTGCGGCACCTCACCTGCCACACCATCGATCCGCCCGACGCAAAGGACTTCGACGATGCCGTCGGCCTGGAAAAGCTGGCCACCGGCACCCGACTCTGGGTGCACATCGCGGACGTCTCCCATTACGTCGTGCCTGGCACATTGCTCGACCGCCACGCCAAGAATCGGGCGACGAGTGTCTACCTGCCAGGCCGCGTGTTGCCCATGCTTCCGGCCCACATCTCGGATCATCTTTGCTCATTGCGCGACGACGGGGACCGGTTCGCCCTGAGTGTCGCCATGGACGTTGATCCAACAGGAAAGGTGACCGGGGCATCCTTTCACAAGGCATTGATCCGGGTGGACGAGAACCTGAGCTACGACAATGCGTTGCAGCGTCGCGCCGAGGCACCCTTTGCTGACCTGTTCCAGCTGGCCACGACGATGCGCGCGCACCGCAGGGGCCTGGCGATCGAGACGTCTGAGATCCGCATCGCCGTGCAGGATGCCTTTGCGCCAGAGCAGAAGGTCGGCAACGAAGCCACCCAGATGATCGAGACCTTCATGGTCGCCGCCAACGAAGCGGTGGCCCGGCACCTACGCGAGCAAGAGATCCCGTTCCTGCACCGGGCACACCCACTGCCTGATCGGTCCAAGGCCGAGCGCTACCAGCATCAGCTCCAGACCATGGGGCTGAATGTGCCGTTCGACCTGCCTCAATCCGCCACAGGTAACAGCGGCGGGCAATCCCTGCTCGACCAATTGAAAGCGGGCGGCGGAAAACTGGTCCTTGGGGGCCTCGGAATGCCCGAGCCCACAGTCCCCGACGAGGACCCGCCGCCTGCGCCAGAAGGGCCGACCGGGTTCGCTTCGCTTCCGAAGCAAGAACAGGAAGCATGGCTGGCCCCGTTCCGTACGGCACTGGATGCCCTGCACGCGCTTCCGGGCGAACGTGCAGAAGTCGCCACCCTGAAGCTGCTGGGCTGCATGGGCCAAGCGTACTATACGCCGCAGCACGAGGGCCATTTTGGCTTGGCCTTGGAGGACTATTGTCACTTCACCAGCCCGATCCGGCGGTATCCTGATCTCGTCGTCCATCGCAATCTCAAATGGAGCATGCAGGGGGACGGCCCCATGCCGCATCAGCAGGAGGACCTTCAGCGCATGTGCGACCATTGCTCGGACCAAGAGCGCGCCGCTGCAGCCCTGGAACGGACCGTCAAGAACGCCTGCCTCGTCTTGGCGAGCCTGCATGAGACGCAGGACCACGCGCGCATCACCGGCATCACACCGGCCTCCGTCTTCTTGCGGTTCCCTAGCGGCATCGAAGCACGCGCCGCAGCCCGTGACCTACCCGGGGCCCCGTTCCATGTCGACGAATGGGAGAGCATGCTCTACCATCTGGATGGGCCAGGGTCGGTGCTGGACGAAGAAACGGGCGAGATGCGACGCGTCCAGGCTCGTCTGGGCGACCGGGTCCGGGCGCAACTCTCGGGACGCGACGTGGCAGCCGGGAAGACCAATGCTTTCGTCACATGGTGACCCGTGGGTTCTTTGCTGGGGGCCGGTTTGGAAGTCCCGTGAAGGATTCCCGCGCCCAGATGATGTTGCTGACCGCATTCATCCTCGTCATCGGCTTCGTGGCCCTGGCTGGGATGGTCGCGCGGCTTTCGCAACTCCCGGAGGAGACCCAAGCCATCACGCAGCGACCGATCTTCCGTGAGGCCGAAGCATTGACCGATGCCGCGCAAGTGCGGCTCGACGACCTGGCGGTCGCCACACCACCGGTCGACGCGACCGAGGCTGCCGCGCTCAAGGTGACCGTAGAAGCCCAATTGGATCAAATGGACGCCCTGATGGCTTCGCGCGGCTACAGTTTCGTCGGCACGGCCACTTGCGATGGCACGGATCCGAACGCCATCCTGGTCGGCATGGATTGGACCATGACCGATCAAGAAACGACTTTCGAGATCGCGATCACCACGGATGCCGGCCCTGGCGTCTGCTGGGCTTAGATGCCCAAGCTCATCCGCGTCATGTTGCGGACGCCCGGACCGAGACCGACCATGATGATGGCGAACTTGACAAGGCCGATCATGGTCGGGTACTTCTTGACGTCATCTTTGGATTGTACGTCGATCGCGTAGATCACCAGAAGACTGACCGCCAACTTGATGGGAGCAAACCCAAGGAACGTCGGGTACTTGGCGAACACGCCGCCGATGCCCTCCGTCGTGACGCGCACGAACTCGCTCAAGATGTGTTTTTCAGAGTACTTGCCCGTGAGGTCGATGCCGAGGCTCGTGGAGAACGCATCCAGCATCTGACTGAAGACGATCATCAGGTTCATGGGCACCAGGTAGGCCCAGGCGTTCTTTCCGCCGGCATTGTGGCGCCATTTGGCGATGCCATAGACCAATCCGGCCGTGGCGGCGGCAAGCAGCGGGGCCGTCACGAACGCGTGCTGCAGTTCGTCGCTCTGCATCTTGCCAGGCCACGGCGCGTCCAAGTACGTCCAAACGTAGACCAGGCTCATCAGGAGCCAGCCGATGCTGAAGGTCATGGTCAATTCGGACGGATCCAGTCGGCCTGTTTTGTAGGCGCGCAACCGCACCACCGCGAACGTGATGATCGCCAGGACCACCGCCCACAGGGGGTTGACGTAATGGACGATCTGGCCCCAGTCAGCGACCCACAAGAAGGTGTAGCCCAGGACGACCGCCATGAAAAGGAACCAGATCTTCTGGAGGCCGGCCTCCAGGCTGCCCGTCGTCTCGACCACGTGCTTGACATATTGGCCGTATGCGAAGCTGGCGATGCCGAAGGCGCCAAAGAGCAGGTAGATCGGCGGCGTGATGAACACGTATTCAAGGGGCTGCATGAACAGCTTCGAATCCTGGAGCACGTGCCAGACACTACCCGCCACGACCCATGCGGCGGCGCCCATGATGAGCTTGTCATCCATCTCTGCCTTGAACGCATGCAACATCTGGGCGATCCCCGTGATACAGACGCCGAGCAAAACGGCCCAGCTGATCGTGTTGACCCAATTGTAGCCGCCCTGGGCCATGGTCTCGCCGGGCGGGCATGCGCCAAAGACCGCAGGATCTCCGCCACTGCAAAGGGCTTGACCGGCCGCGTCAGCTGCGATGGGCCCCCAGTAGTATTGGAAGATGACCAGGTCGTAGAAGTCCGGCCAGACCTGCACCAATAGGAAGGCGAGCAGGGGGACGCCCAGCAGGATGGCAGGCACGGTATACCAAGGCAGTCGGTTGAGCAGCGCGGCGGCTTTGCCCGTGTTCACAGCGCGCCCACCCGGAAAGCCACTAAAAAGGGCATGGCCCGGGAACCCGCCCACACAGCAAGGCTTTCTCGCGCTGTCGGCTCGGCGGCCATGTGCAAGATCGGACCGGCTCCATGATGACCCTCCTGGTGTTGGTCTGGGGCACCGCGTTCGTGTCGATCAAGGTGCTGGGACGTCACTTGGACTTCGTGGAGATCACATGGTTCCGGTACGTTCCCTTTTTGGTCATCTTCGCCGTGTGGTTGCCACTTCGAAGGCGGGAACGGTTCGCCATGGTCACGGGTCCCGATTGGGTCCGCTACGGCGTTGCCGGTGCCTTGGCGGTGCTCGGCTATCACCTGCCCCTCAATTGGGCCATGTCCGACCTGACGCCCGGCACGCCGATCTCGGGGGGCATGGCGGCGGTGCTGGTGGCCACCACGCCACTTTGGACCATGCTTTGGGTCGTCATGAGCACGCGTGAGGATCTGACGCGTCGCCATTTGCAAGGGGCCCTTCTCGCATTCGGAGGTGTCGCTGTGGTCGTTTTCTACGGCCGACCGGACGCGCAAGGGCCAGAGGCGGCGGGCAAAGCGTTCATCGCATTGCTGGCTCCCGTTTTTTGGAGCATCTACAGCCTGGTGGCAAAACCGCTCATCGCCCGGTATGGGGGCCTGTTCACGACGGGCGTCACGATGGGCATCGGGACCGCGATGCTGCTGCCAACGGGCCTTGCGCGCGGCGTCGAACCCTTGTATGCCCTCGGGCCGATCGAGTGGTACTGGTTGGCGTATCTGAGCCTGCTGGCGACGGTCGGCGGTTACGTGGCGTGGAACCAGGCCCTCAAGCGCCGCAGCGCAAGTCAAGTGACCGCCTACATCTTTGCGGTCCCGGTGGTCGCCACCCTGGCAGGCGCATTGCTCATTGGCGAACGGGTGACCCTGTGGTACGTACTGGGGGCCGCAGCGGTGCTGTACGGCCTTTGGACCATTCAGCGCCCCGTCAAATCTTAACGGGCCAGGTCGTGCCTGGTGCGTGGTCAGCCTTGCCGACATCCAAGCCGCCCGCAAAGCCATCGCGGCTGCGCGCAACACGCCGATGAAGCGTTCGACCACCTTGAGCCACGCCACGGGGGCAGATTTCCACCTCAAGCTCGAGAACTTCCAACGCACGGGCTCGTTCAAGGTCCGTGGCGCACTGAACAAGATCCATTCGCTTGACGAGACGGAGCGTGCGCGGGGCGTCGTCGCGGCCAGCGCTGGAAACCATGCACAAGGGGTCGCGTTCGCCGCGACGCTCGCCGGCGTGGCAAGCCACATCTTCATGCCCGAAGGTGCAGCCCACGCCAAGGCGGTGGCGACCAAAGGGTATGGAGCCAACATCCATCTGGTGGGCAAAGACTACCAGGAGGCCTTCGAAGCGGCCCAGGCGTTCTGCGAGGAACAGGGGAGCGTTTTCGTCCACGCCTTCGATGATCCATGGATCATTGCAGGGCAGGGCACGTTGGGGCTCGAATTGCTCGAGGACCTACCCGATGTGGACGCGGTCTTGGTCCCCATCGGCGGCGGCGGCCTCATTGCGGGCGTCGCTACGGCGATCAAGGAGCAAAGGCCGGACGTCCGGATCATCGGTGTCCAGGCAGAAGGCGCGAGCACGGTGGCGCCCAGCCTGGAAAAAGGGGCGGTCGTCCCCTTGGACGAAGTCCACACCATGGCCGATGGCATCGCTTGCCGACGGCTGGGTGAACTGACCTTCGCGGCGATCCAGAAGCATGTGGATGAGGTCGTGACGGTCGATGAATCGGAGATCGCTGCGGCCATCTTGTTCCTGCTGGAACGTACGAAGGTCGCCGTCGAAGGCGCAGGCGCCGTCACCTTGGCTGCAGCCATGAGTGGACGCGTCGACCTCAAGGGGACGAAAGCGTGTGCCGTCGTCAGCGGCGGCAACATCGACATGACGCTGCTGAGTCGCATCATCCAGCGAGGCCTTGTCAAGGAAGGGCGGATCGTGGTGCTGGAGACCGAGATCGACGACCAGCCAGGAGCCATTGCCCGTCTTCTGGATGCGCTGGCCGAAGCCCGCGCCAATGTCCTTGACATCCACCACGATCGGCTGCGAAGCACGGTGCCTTTGCACAAGACCCACGTGGAGGTCCACGTCGAGACCCGCGGCCCCAAACACGTGGCGGAGCTGGTCCAGGGCCTCCAAGATGCGGGCTACGAAGCGCGGCTGGCGACCTAGCGCGTCACCAGTGCCAGGAAGTCCCAGAAGGGACGGATCCTGGCATAGCGGCGGCGAGCCGCCCCGACAAGACCGACCACCAAGGAGATCAAGATGGCAGCGGCGGGGACACCAGCCAGAAGCCCCATGGTCGCCAAGTATGCTGGACTGTCGTCCAGCCCGGTCAGGAGACCGATCGTGAACACCCAGACGTACAAGACGGCCACCATCAAGCCGGCCTGTTTGGCGTGGTACCGCGTCAGGGGATCGGCCGGCGCGATCCGGACGGCCACCCATTGCAGGCCCGGCACGGGTACGTAACTGAGCCAGGCGACCGCCATGGTGGACCAGCCTGCCGGGCGTTCATCAACCCACCGGAATCCTTCAAGAGGCCAATCGGAGTGCCCGCGCCATGGACCTGCAGCGTCTCCATGAGACCGCCACCGCCCTGGTCGCCGACGGCAAGGGCATCCTGGCCGCCGACGAATCGACCGGAACCTGCACGAAGCGGTTCGAGGCCCTGGGCATCGAATCGACCGAGACGAGCCGCCGCGACTACCGCTGCATGCTCTTCTCGACGCCCGGCCTCGGTGACTCCGTCGCGGGCGTCATCCTGTACGACGAGACCCTGCGCCAGAGCACGGAAGAAGGCATCTCCGTGCCGGACCTCTTGATGAGCCAGGGGATCTTCCCTGGGATCAAAGTGGACACGGGCGCCAAGGACCTGGCCAACCACCCGGGCGAAAAGATCACCGAAGGCCTCGACGGTCTGCGCGAACGCCTTGCAGAATACCACAGCCTCGGTGCACGGTTTGCCAAATGGCGCGCGGTCATCACCCTCGGCGCGGACATGCCGTCCAGC
>JBFKXH010000091.1:0-6737 GCA_041638175.1 Thermoplasmatota archaeon | reverse complement strand
TCGGTCGGCCCCTCGAAGCTCAGCATCTGGGGGTGGGCCATGGCGATCTTGTCGTCGTCGAGGCGCGCCAGCGTGAAGTCGACGCCCTCGGTGCTGCCTGAATCGAAGACCACGGTCGCGATCTCACCCACACCGGGGAGCTCCAGGCGTTCGCCCACTTCATCAGTACAGTGAGCGGCGGTGCCGATGTAGCCCGCGCCCGTCGGGTCTTCGAACAGGAAATTGAACGTGCAGTAGCCGCCCAGGCTGGACCCCGGTCGGATGGTGGCCGTGGACAGGTCGCCCCATTGCGGATAGTTGGTCACGTTGACCGGCTGCGGGGGTACCGGTACGCTCGTCGCATTGCGTGGGTCCGACCCTGCCTCTTCTTCGACCACATCGGGGTATCCGTCCTGGTCGGAATCGACCGGTACGGGGTCCGCGTCCTCGACGCAGCCGGCAAATGACAGGAGTAGAAGCGGCAAGATCCAGCGCATGGGCCTTCGACGGCGGGTGATGCAGAAAGGCGTTGTGGCCGGATCCCGAATCTGACTCCGGCGCCGCGTAGGCAGGCACGACAAAGGCCAAGAACCAGCAGAATTGGTCCGAGTCCATGCGTTGGATTGTTGCCATGCTCGCTCTCACGGCGATCGCCGGCTGTATCACGGATGAAGAGAACGAAAAGCCTGGCTTGGGCGACGATTTGCCCTTGGACTCCGATGAGCTGCCGCTGGATGCGGCTCGGCCGTACATCAACCCGGTGATCCTCGCCGAAGAAGGCCACGACCACGAGGCGCCGGACCAGCATGACATCTCCAACTACATGGAGCTCGTCGGTTTCCACCCTCTCGGTGACGATGGGCCCCCCGGCGCAATTTCCGAGATCGACGTTGCTGGAGGCTACGCGTTCCTCGGCATCATGGGATACGGGTTCCAGGTCGTGGATATCACCAACAAGACCGCGCCTGAACTGGTGGCGTCCGTGGAGGTCCATGCACCGGAGCAGCTGGCGGCCGATCGGGTCTACCTTGCCGACCTGAAGACCGACGACAGTGGAGACTGGGTCTTCGTCGCCACCGAGTTGTCCGCTTCGCCGGGGGTCCTCATCTACGACGCCCGCGACAAGAGCGACATCACGCTTGCCGGCTTCTGGCCCGAGCCGGGTCTGCTGCTTGGTTGTCACATGGTCGAATATGCCATCATCGGCGAGTCGGAATACCTGTTCTGTGCGCCCCTTGACAATGCCATCTACGTGGGCCAATTGCTGCCGCCGGTCGACACCGCGGCGGGGGCTGTGCGCGAGGTCGTGCAGGTCGCACGATGGATGCCCACCACGCCCAAGTTCGTCCAGCAACAAGGCAACGCCGCCAGCGGATACGTCACCGATTGCGCCGCTGGCAACACGGGCGCCTGCGCCTCGGCTGCGCTTCACTTCTTCAGCGGTCACCAGGACATGACGCACCAGGTCGATCCTCTTACGGGCAAGGACATGTTGAGTGTCAGCTTCTGGAACCTGGGGTTGCGTTTCGTAGACGTCTCCAACCCGCTGCAACCGGCCGAGGTCGGTTCCTGGCAGGGAGAAGACTCCGAAAAATGGGATGGCGTGCTGCACACGAGCATGATGTTCGAGTCCAACGGCAGCCGCATCGCGGCGACCATCCCTGAAGGCGGTGATCCGCCGGCTTTGTTCATCTTGGACGCCACGGACCTGGACAATCCGAAGATCCTTGCCGAGTGGACGGCCCGGGACGACTTCCACAACGAGTCCAGTCGGTTCTCCATGCACAACTTCCAGATCGTTGACGGTCTGCTGTACCTGGCCATGTACCATGGCGGCATCTGGGTGTTCGACATCTCGACCCCTGCGCTACAAGCCGAGCCCAAGGTACTGGGTACCTACATGCCGTGGCACCGAGACACCGGGCGTGGTTGCTGTGGTGGTATCATGGCGTGGGACGTCGTGGTCCATGAAGGGTACATCCTCACCGCCAACGCAGGCTTCTACGTTCTCAAGCTAGAAGGTGCTACGGTCGGCGAAGAAGCGCCAAGCAGCTTTGCTTAGCGCGGAGTCCAGACGTACGACACTTCGTTGGGTGCCCACCAGGCTGCTTGTCCTTCTCCCTGTACGGGGCGAATGAACGGGCTGTCGGCGCTTTGTAGCGAGAGGACGCTTTCGCCGACCGCCCCGTAACCGTTGACCACGTCGATATCCAGGATTCCGACGATCGCGCCATCTTCCACGGCGAAGTACCGCACGACGAACGTCGAATTCGAGCGGCCCGCACCATTTTCGTCGATGGTCACCTCAAGGGCCATCCGGGTGGCCGGCGCCGATCCGTGGCTGGCGTACACTTGTCGGGACCCGATCGCGTGGAATTCGGTGTTCCAGTCGTCCAATACCTTGGTGGGGAATCGGAATTGCTCGTAGTAAGGGGCAAGTTCGCTGCTGGTCAGGATCTCGATGACGACCCAGTACCAATCGGCCGCTTGTTGGGCCGTCTCTTCCGGTTCCACCGCGATGTAGTACAGTGTGGTGCGCCCGTCCACCGGATCGCCGTCGATGGTACTGGCTGCGCATTCCCATGATTTCACGGCAAAGTAGACGCCGTCGTCATCCCGCTGCGCGGCGGTGAAGCCTTCAGGGATTCGGTGAGCAAAGATCTCAGGGTCGATACTATGGAAGGAATAATGGGTCCTGCACCCGGCCTGCACGAGCATGGCCCCAGCGGTTGGTTGGCTGCCTGAAGCGCTGGGTGGGGTCGCGGCATCGGGGGTCTCCCCCGACGTAGTCGGTGCCGCCGAATCCGTGGTCTGCGTGCCGAGGCAGCCGGCAAGGAGCAAGAGAACGAGCCATCTCGCAGCCATGCACCCACGCCTTGGTTTCCGGCGATAACCCTATTGGTCGTGTTCTTCAAGCCGTCCCGACCGCGGCGAACGCTCCGCCAAACCAGAAGCGTCGTTGCCGCACGTCCTTGAAGTGGTCCGCCAGGCTGCGTCGGGGATCGCGGCCAAGCGACGCTCTTGTGTGTCCAAAGTGGGCAAGCAGCAGGGATCCAAGGGGCCGCAGCATCGGTGCCAAGTGAAAATCGGCCATGGCCAGGCGTCCGCCCGGGCGGATGGCGCCGTGCAGCCGTCGGACCACGTCATCGTGGTCAGGCATGAATTTCAAGGTGAAGCTTGCCAATGCATGGTCGCAAGCCGGAAACGGCACCTCTTGGGCATCGCCGTGCACCAGGGAGACATCCCAGCCGTGGGTCTCGGCCTTCTCCCGGGCGACCGCCAGCATGCCCTCGGACAGGTCGATCCCCGTGATGCGAGCCCCTGCTGCATGCAGGGCCGGAAAGTCGACGCCCGTGCCGCAGCCGATCACCAGGACATGGTCGCCGGGCTGTACGCCGAGCATGTCGACGGCGGCGCGGTGGTACTTGCGGTCGCGGAATCCGACCAGGTTGGGCCATCGGCTGACCCTGTCGTACCGTCGTGCTAAGTGGTCATAGCGGTCTTGCAGCAACGGTGGCCGGATGGGCGGTGTCCTTGAAGGATTCACTCGAACATCTTGCGCAGGGCCGATTCAAGGATCCCGTCATCATCGGTGGTCGCAAGGAATCCAGACAGGGCCGCCAAGTCCTCGGCCGCCTCTTCATCGTCTGGATTGGCCTGCACGCTCTGGCTGAACGCTTCGGCAGCCTGTTCCAGAAGGACCCGCGGACGGGCGATGGGCGTCGGCATGTTGGGGGCGCCGGCCAAGACGCCGACCTTGGTGAATGCCAGCAGAATGAGCGACATGCCCTCCTGGTAACGCGCTTCGGCCATGTCGGGGCGCAGGTCGCTGGCGTCGCGGGCTGCGTCCAAGGCGGCCTGGAAATTGCCGATGTCGGCTTCCAGGATGGATTTCTGCAGAAGGCGTTCTGGGCTCGCACCGCGTTGCCGGATCTCCAGGTTCACCGTGGAGAGCGCCTGAAAGTGTTGCAGGTAGTCGGCTTCTTGAGGGGCGGTCACGAGTTCAAGCAAGGTTCGTTCATGCACGGGAATCAACCCAACTCCAGATGTCCAGCTCATCGGTATAAAGCCGCTATGGCGATGTGCTTTAACGGTGAAAATGGGCGAAAGGGGCAACCCGGATTTCGGCGATGCGGGCCTGATCGGGTCGACGACCGAGCGTTCGCGGGGTGGTTTTCCCGTGTGCCCTGGAAGGCGCCCTTTTATGGCTGGCAGCATTGGGGGGTTGCCCATGGCGGATGACGAGGCCCAAAAGGCCAACGGAAAGCACCGTGAACTGCCCCAGCCGCAGGAATGGATCGAGGCCGAGTCCTTCGAGACGACCGCCGACATCGAGGTGCCTGACAAGCTGCTGGACCAGGTCATCGGCCAAGATCATGCCGTGACCGTGGTCCGCAAGGCAGCCCAGCAGAAGCGTCACGTCATGATGGTCGGGGACCCCGGCACAGGCAAATCGATGCTGGCTCGGGCTATGACCGAGTTCCTGCCGCGTGAAGAGTTGGAAGACGTCATCTGCTACCCGAACGCCGAGGACCAGAACACGCCGCGCATCCGCGTCGTGTCGGCAGGCAAGGGCAAAGAGATCGTCGACGCACAGAAATTCGAGGCGCGCAAGAAGCAAGAGCAACGCAGTTTCCTGATGGTCGTGATGATGTTCACGGTCCTCGGCCTGGGCTTGTTCATCGCGCTCAGCACAGGCGACTTGCGTATCATCTTCTACGGTCTCATCGGTGCTGCGGTGCTGTTCATCATCTTCCGCTCCATGGGCATGAACCGGCCCCAGCAACTGGTCCCCAAGCTGCTCGTCGGCCATGATCCGGATGAGTCGCCCCCCTTCACGGATGCGACCGCTGCGCACAGCGGTGCGCTCCTGGGCGATGTGCGCCATGACCCGTTCCAGGCGGGTGGCCTGGAGACGCCGGCCCATGACCGGGTCGAAGCGGGGGCCATCCACAAGGCCCACCGTGGCGTGTTGTACATCGATGAGATCAACACCCTTCATATCACGAGCCAACAGCACTTGCTGACGGCCATCCAGGACCGCAAGTTCCAGATCACCGGACAATCGGAGCGCAGCTCCGGAGCCATGGTGAAGACGGAACCGGTGCCCTGCCACTTCATCCTGATCGCGGCAGGCAACCTGGATGCGTTGCAAGGCATGCACCCGGCGCTTCGAAGCCGCATCCGCGGGTACGGCTACGAGGTCTACGTCAAGGCGGACATGGACGACACCGACGAGAACCGTCGCAAGCTCTGCCGCTTCGTCGCCCAGGAAGTGGCCAAGGAAGCGGACAAGATCCCTCACTTTGACCGGACCGGTGTCGCCCAGATCATCCACGAGGCGCAGCGCCGCGCCGGGCGCAAGGGCAAATTGACCCTCCGCCTGCGTGAACTGGGTGGTCTGGTCCGCGTGGCAGGCGACCTTGCCCACGAGGAAGGCGCCGGCGTGGCGACCGCAGACCATGTGCTTCGAGCCAAGGCCGTCGCTCGCAGTCTGGAACAACAGATCTACGACCGTGCCATCGAGCACAAACAGCAATACAACCTCATCCGCACGGAAGGTGCTTTCATCGGCATCGTCAACGGCTTGGCCGTTTTCAGCGCCGACCCGAGCATGAGTGAATACAGTGGCATCGTCATGGAGATCGATGCCCAGGTCGCGCCGGCAAGCAGCCGGGGTGAAGGCAAGATCATCGCCACCGGCAAACTGGGTGAGATCGCCAAGGAATCGGTGCAGAACATCAGTGCCATCGTCAAGCGGTTCGTCGGCAAGGACGTCTCCAACCACGACGTACACATCCAGTTCGTGTTGGCCCATGAGGGCGTGGAAGGCGACAGCGCCAGCGTCACGGTCGCCACGGCGGTCCTGTCGGCGTTGACCGGCATCCCCGTTCGCCAGGACGTGGCCATGACGGGCAGCCTGAGCGTGCATGGCCTGGTGCTGCCGGTCGGCGGCGTGACGGCCAAGATCGAAGCGGCCGCCAAGATCGGCATCAAGAAGGTGTTGATCCCGAAGGCGACGCTCGTCGATGTTTTGATCGAGGACGATTACGCCAAACTGATCGAAGTGGTGCCCTGCGACACCCTCCACGATGTCATCGAGCACGCGCTCGTCGACTGTCCCGCCAAGGAGAAACTGCTGGACAACCTGAGCGCCCTCGAACAGGCCCTCGAAGGTGGACCGACCCCTGCCGTCCCTGTGGACGTCCCGCCCGAGGGCTGATGCGCGGACTCGTCGTCGGTCGGTTCCAGCCCCTGCATAAGGGGCATGAAGCGGTCATCCGGCGAGCCATCGAAGATTGCGTCCACGTGGCCGTCGCTGTCGGAAGCACCAACGCCAAACAGGGCCCCCAGAATCCCTTGAGCTGGGACGAGCGCCGCGATCTGCTTCTTGGTGTCTTTCCGGAGGCAGAGGTGTTCAACGTCCCGGACATCCATGATCCGCCCAATTGGGTCGCGCACCTGCTGGATATCACCGGCCCGGTCGACAAGGTCTTTGGCAATGACGAACAGAGCCTCTCGTTGTTCGAAGATGCAGGGATCCCCGTGGTCCGGACCGGGTTGCAGGCGCGGGACCGCTTCGAAGGCAAGACGATCCGTATGCAGATGGCTGAAGGGGATGGGGCGTGGCGCAAGGCGGTGCCTGCGGCGACGGTCCCGATCCTGGAACAGATGGAATTGCCCATGCGTCTGCGGCGACTCGAGGCGATGCTATGAGCAAGCCCCTGCTCGATGCGTTGCGGGCGCGAGGCGCCACC
>JBFKXH010000090.1:0-6761 GCA_041638175.1 Thermoplasmatota archaeon | reverse complement strand
GCGCCGAGGTCACGTAAGGCGGTCCGATGGGACCAAGGGGTCTTCGTAGCCGATCGATTGGCGGATGAAGTCGAAGTTCTGGCCATCCAGACCCATATGCACCAGCGAGAACAGGATGGCCAAGATGGCCAGCCAGAAGTGGCTCCACCGCCAGACGCTGTAATTCCATCGTCGGATCATGGGCACCTGGAGCGCTCCGGTCACACCGAGCAGCAACATGGCCAAGATGGCCGGGCCACCCCAGAGGACGCCCAGCAGCCAGTGGTAGCCGTCGGCCGCAAGCGGGCCGTTCAGGTCCCAGATGAAGATCACTGTGTGGACGATCGCGAACGCGATGATGCCGTAGCTGAGGAAATTGTGGAATGCGACGCGGCGCCGTGCCCCGCCGAACACCTTGTTCAGTTGCCGGCGGCTGCGCTTGCCGAACATTCCGCCGGTCCAGATGCTGGCGACCAGCAGGAACGCCGACACGTACCCGACCGCTTCGGAGATCGCAGCCAAGCTGACCAGTTCGGCCAACCCACCCGGTTCGGCCAGCACCACGTCGGTGCCGACCTGGAAGCGGACGTCGGTCTCGTTTGCATCGGGGGGCCGCTCGAACGGGATCTCCTTCTGGAATGTGAAATCCCAGTAGTCTGGCTTGCTGGAGTCGTGCAAGTAGAACGCGGTCATGTTGACCGTGAACCGCATGGACTCGCCCAGCTGCGGGGTTCCCACGGCCAGGTCCCATGAGACCAGTGTGCGCTGGCCATCAATGATCTTGGCGTTCGACATGGCGACCTGTTGTCTTTCGCTGGAGGCGTTGAACCAGGCATCCATCACGACCGTGAACGGAACCGGGCCTGCCACGGGCGTGACCTGGTTCTTGCCTGCGTCGATCGGCGTCATGGCAGCCTGGATCGTCCAATTGCCGAATCCCAATTCTCCGAACTCGGCCGCCGTGTTGATCTGGAACGTTTCTGGCTCTCCTTGACCTGCGCTGTCGACCGTCCGGCTCGGGTCGCCGTCCGGTGCGCTGGCGCCCGCGAAGATCTCCATGGTGAAATCGGGTCCGGTCGCCGTGTTCTGGTCGGCTGGGATCAACTGGATGCGGACGTCCGTCGCGCCTTCCGGCACTTGGAGGGTCGTGTGTCCTCGGTGGGTCCGGGTCAGGTAGGATGGCTGTCCCGGCTGGAGTGGGCTTTCGGGGATGTCGATCTGGGCTGGGTCGATCGGAATGGATGCTTCCACCGTGTGACCCAGGATGGGTTCCAGATCACTGACGAAACTGAGGCTGCTGGCATTGCGCAGATCCAGCGTGACGCGGAAGTCAGACAATTCGAAATCACCCTCCCGCGTGATCCAGGCATTGAAGACCTGGCCTTGCAAGGTGAATCGATCGCCGGCCTCGAATTCCGTGCGCTGCGGGGCGAAATCCACGTACGGGTCCATGTCCGGGTCGTACTGGCCTGGTCGATGGCAGGTCCAGCAATCCGATTCGGTGACGTCCGTGTAGAGTGGGGGGCCGTCCGGGCTCTGGGCCAAGCCGATGCCTGTGGCAAGAAGCAGCGCGAGTGCCAGCATGGCCCGGAGACCCATCAAGAGCGGGGACCACCCCAGACACTTCAAAGTGACCTTTCTGGCGGACCCGTTTTCAAGGGGGCTCCTGTGCCCGGAGCGTGGACCAGGAAGCACTCAAGAAACAAGCCGGTGAGGCGGCCGCCGCATTGGTCGGGGATGGCATGGTGGTCGGCCTTGGCACAGGCTCTACCGTCAAGTACACGATCCTCGAGCTGGCGCGCCGTGTCCAGCAAGAAGACCTACAGATCCTTGGCATCCCGACCAGTGAGGCGAGTGCGGTGCTTGCGCGGGACGGTGGCATCCCGCTCACGGACCTGGACGCCCATCCGGTCGTCGACCTGACCATCGACGGAGCCGATGAATTCGACCCCCACCTAGACCTCATCAAGGGCGGGGGTGGCGCGTTGACCCGTGAAAAGATCGTGGCCAAGGCGAGCAAGCGCATGGTGGTCGTCGCGGACGAAACCAAGCGTGTGCAGCACCTGGGCAGCACCTTCGCCCTACCGGTCGAGGTCATCGCGTTGGGCCAGACGCCCGTCAAGCTTCTCTTGGAGCGACTGGGTGCCGAAGTGACCTTGCGTACCCGCGACGGGGCCGTGGTCTTGACCGACAACGGGCATCCCATCTTGGATGCCAAGTGGACGCAGATCGATGACCCTGGCGCCATCGAAGCCGTTCTCAACAACTACCCCGGCGTCGTCGAGTGCGGCTTGTTCTTGGGGATGTGCGACACGGTCTTCATGGCCGGACGTGATGGGCTGCAGACCATCCGCGCCTGAATCATTGGAACGCGTCGGCGACCTGGGCGAGGGCCGCTTCGTAGCGGTGCAGGGACCGCCTGCCATGTTCGCCGTAATAGGCGCCGATCTGTGCCGGCGAAGCCGCTAGATGGTACGCGTGCATCGGTCGGCCCTTGCCTTCCCGGGGCACCGGGCGCAGGTCGATCCAGCCGCGACCTCTGAGATCACGCATCCCCACGGAAACCTCGGGCTGGCGCAAACCGGTCGCCTGGATGATCTCCTTGGTGGTCGCGACGTGGTGTTCGCGCAGGTGGCAGACAAGAAGGGCCTCGATACGTGTGG
Source organism: Thermoplasmatota archaeon (assembly GCA_041638175.1). GTDB lineage: Archaea > Thermoplasmatota > E2 > JACPAO01 > JAHFTW01 > JBFKXH01. The sequence goes on along the minus strand of JBFKXH010000090.1, from coordinate 4,119 downwards.
CACCCAGCTGTTGCAACGCATCGGCAAGGCTCTGCATGACCTTCTGTTTGTTCGGTGCCCATTTCTATAATTGTCGGGAAGTGCAAGGGTCCGCAGGCACCTACTTTAAGAGGGGCTTGCCTGGCCCGGCCAATGACAAAGAACGTTGAACCGGGTACACCCCTTGCGTACTCGGAGGAATTGTTGCCTGGCGAAGGCACCTACGATGACGGCGAACAGATCCGTGCCGCGGCCTACGGCACCGAGCACGTGGACCCAGAATCCATGACCATCTCGGTGACTCCGGCCGGCAAGCGCGTCGCCATGGTGGAGAAGGGCGACATCATCGTCGGCCGCATCAGCTACACCAAGCCTGAGTTGGCAAGCGTCACCATCCTCGAGATCCGCGGCAAGGAAGGTCGCAGTGTCCTGCAGCAGGTCGAGGGCACGCTGCATGTGTCCAAGATCGACAACCGCTACATCAAGGACCTGGAGCGAGAGTACAGCGTCGGCGACATCATCCGCGCCAAGGTCATCGGTCTGAAGGGTGGGCCCCAACTCGTCACGGACAAACCGGACCTCGGCGTCATTCGTGCCTTCAGCCCAGACGACCTGCGCCGCCCCCTGGACAAGCAGGGGAACAAGCTCGTGGACCCGGTCACGGGCCGTGGCTACACGCGCAAACTCGCCGAAGACTACGCCAGTGGCACGGTCTAGGGCCTCGATCCGGTCGCTCGACCGAGCGAATCGTTCATAAACCAGTCCAGGTCACCAGCGACCGTCCTATGGAACTGCGCGTGCTCACCCAAACCAAGAACGAGTTGGAAGTCGAGGTGCTCGGCGAGAACGAGACCCTGCTCAACCCGGTCAAGCAAGCGCTCCTGGCCGACAAGGACGTGGATTTTGCCGAATACATCATCGAGCACCCGATGCTGAGCGTCCCCAAGGTCTACGTCCGCACCAAGGGCAACGTCAAGCCCGAGACGGTGCTGAAGCGCACCATCAAATCGGTGGTCGCAGATTTTGATGCCTTCGAAGACGCCTTCGTCAAGGCCCTGAAGTGATCCAGCCCCCAGCCCTGGAACAAGAGCTGGGCCTAGCGCGTTACCTGACAGAGACCCCTGGGACCGGCGGCGTCCTGCGCGGGGAGCCGGAAGACTTCGTCGTGATCGAACTGGGCGATGGCCCCAAGCCTGGCGATGGCCCCTTCACAGGTGCACGCATCCGTCTTCGCAATTGGGAGACGAACCGGTTCGTCGGCATCGCTGCGAACCGGCTCAACCTACGGCGCAACTTCGTGGCCTTTGCAGGGATGAAGGACAAGCGAGCCGTGACCGAGCAATGGTTCACTTTCAAGTGCCGCGAGGAGAAGCTCGCCGCGCTGGCGCTGGACGATGTGGAGATCCTGGAGACGCGGCGTACCAACCGCGCCTACTACCAGGGGGCACACGACGGCAACCGGTTCGTTTTGCGCATCCGCGACCACAACGGGACCGATCCGGCCCCTACTTTGGATACGATCCGCGAGCACGGGGGGGTCCCCCACTTCTTCGGTCCGCAGCGTTTTGGCAGCGGGGTCCGCCCGATCACCCACCGGATGGGCAAAGCGATCCTGGACGGCGACCTGGAAGAGGCCGTTCGGTTGTACTGCGGTGCCCCTTACCCCGGGGAGCGGGAGGACACCCGTGCCGCGCGTCAGGTCTTCGAGGAGACCCGCGATCCCGCCAAGGCGCTGCAGGGGCTGCCGCCGAACCTTGACCTGGAACGTGGCATTCTGGAACGCTTGGTCGAACACCCCGGGGAATGGCGTCGTGCCCTCGCGGCCCTGCCCCGCAACCTTCGGACCTTGTTCATCCACGCCCATCAATCGCTCTTGTTCAACCATATCGTCAGTGCCCGGATCGAGGCGGACTTAGGGCTCAACACGGCGCACGTCGGAGATCGCGTGATGGCGCGCGAGGACGACGGTACGCAGACGACGCTCGTGACGGCGTTCAATCAGGCACGTGTCCAAGAGGAACTGGATGCAGGTCGCGCGGTCGTGACCGGTCTGTTGCCCGGGCTCGACACGCCGCTGAGTGAAGGCACACCGGGGGACATCGAAAGGGAGGTCTTGGATCGGTTCGAGGTCGATCTTCGGGCGTTCCGTTGTAGCCAGATGCCCGACGTGGCGAGCCAAGGGCGCCGGCGCGGACTTCTGCAACATGTGGATGACCTTGCCCTCGAGTCCGTCGACGGGGACCCTGTGGTCTCCTTCTCATTGGGCCGCGGCAGCTACGCGACCGTGGTCATGCGCGAGGTCATGAAAGCCGACATCAGCGCCTACTGAACGCGGGGCCGATCGACTAGGATCGGCTGCCGGCCAACACGAAATGGGCCAGCAGCGCCTCGATCTGGATGCGCTCGTTGCTCCCTTCGACCAAGCGGAATTCGATCTCACCGACCTTGTCGACCAAATGCACCTTCTGGACATCGGGGATGCCGAGGTCGAAGACGCTGCGGTGGATCTGCCGGATCACATCTTCACCGGAAAGTCCGTAGTCGATCAGCAGGCCATCCAAGTGGTTGCGGGCGGCCATGAAGTCTCCATCAAGGGCGGTCTCCAACAGTTTCTTGACCTCATCTGGACGGGCCGTGCTCGTGGTCTTGTAGATGGCGTCTGCATCCACCGTGCCGCCGAGGGCTGCCGCCACTTGCAGGGTGTTGACGGTCTTTCGAAGATCTCCCTTGGCCACAAAGACCAGGGCGTCCACACCATCGGGCGTGACATCGACGCTCTCTTGTTGGGCGATCTTTCGGATGTAGGACTTGACCTGATCCGTGGTCAGGGGCCGGAACCGGAAGACGGCGCAGCGGCTTTGGATCGGGTCGATGATCTTGCTGGAGTAGTTGCAGCTGAGGACGAACCGGGTCGTTCGCGTGAACTTCTCCATGGTGCGCCGAAGCGCCGATTGGGCGTCGTGGGTCAAGGCGTCCGCTTCGTCCAGGAAGACGATCTTGAAGCCGTCGTTGGTGGCCGTCCCGACGCGCGCGAAGTCCTTGATCTTGCCCCGGACGACACCGATGCCCCGCTCGTCGGAGGCATTGAGTTCCAAGAACCGCCCTTTCCAGTCTTCGCCCCATAGATCCCGGGCCAGGGCGATGGCGCTGGTCGTCTTGCCGGTCCCGGGTGGTCCTGCGAACATCAGGTGCGGGATGCTGCCGCTTTGCACGTACGCCTTCAGCCGTTCGACCGTCTCTTCCTGGCCGACCACATCGGCCAGGCCCTGCGGGCGGTACTTTTCGACCCAGACGTCCTTCACGGTGCGGCCAATCGAGGGGGCCTCAAGAAGCTGTGGTTTGCAATCGCTCCCAAACGCCTGCAAGACGGGGCGCGGGGACGATGGCGAGAAGGCTGGCTTGCACTTTGGCCAGGGAACGGATCCGGTCTGCCATGTGTTGCTCGCGGGCGGCCTCGACGGCTTGCAGGCTCGGGAGACTGTTGAGGAATGCGTCCCATTGGCAGGCCAGGTCGAACGCATCCGTGGCTTCGAACTTCTTCTTCTGGATCTTCTTCAACAGGCGACCTGACCGAAGGATATGCCGGAATTTGTTGGCTTTGATGTAGACCTCTGCGTGGGCTTCGTCGTCCAGGTCGAGGGCTTCGACCGGGCGATGGTTTTCGCGGGCCCAGTGGAACGCCACATCCAGGTCTGGGCTCGGGATGCGCGTATCGCCGAATTGGCCCAACAAGTCCAGCAGCCGTTGCTGGGTCGGGTCGAGCGCTTCAAAATCCGTGTCGCTCTTGCCTTTGGGCACGTCGCCACGGCCGATCGCATGGATGCCTTCGAGGCCGGGGGCTCCGGCGGCCGGAAGTGCGGCGTCCTTCATCGGCGGCGTCGGCAGGTCGATGGTCGCATCCCCTGCGGCCAACCGGGCCAACGCTTCCAGGTCTTCTGGTGGTACGCCCAGCGCGACGCATTCCACGGCCCCTGCATTCAACGCATCCTGGACCCTGGCCGCGTCCGGGACGAATCCGGCCACGGTCCCCAGGAGGTGCACGTCGCAAGCGCCAATACGGGTCCGGTGTTCCACGGGCGGGCGAGTCGGCCGCTGGCTTCAAGGCTTGGCATCGGGGACCAAAACGGTCTTGAGCCTGGC
>JBFKXH010000089.1:0-6762 GCA_041638175.1 Thermoplasmatota archaeon | reverse complement strand
TCTTGGAACCGCCCAGGCCGGGCAGCTCTATTTCCATGCGGATGTGGTCGAGGAAAAACCAGGAGAGTTCACCAATTGTGTGTCTTAGCCCTGGTTCGCTTCCAGCCCGACCCCGCCGGCTGACGGCAAGGCGTACTTCCACGTCGCTGGCGGCGCTGGGGGTGCCTGCCGTATGTACTGGGAATACACGGCCGAATTCGGAGGCACGATCGACGGCACCGTCGAGGGGACGTTCTACATCGCGTGTGACGTCGGCTCCGTGGGAAACCCAGGTGGCTCCGCAGCACGGATGATGGTCTTCCTGAATGGCGAGGAGATCGGCCGCCAGCAGGGCGGCAGCCTCGCGGCCTGCACCTCCAGCGCGACCGAGCTGAAGTATGGCGTCGACCTGAGTGGGACCGTCATTGCCGTCGGCGACGTGGTTACGGTGGGGATCGCAGCCTGGGCGGTGAACGCGCCGCCCCCGCTCAACGAGAACCTCCACATCAAGGTCGGTCCGTCGAATCCATCGGGCGTCAACGTTCCCGGCCTGGTCCTCATGGGGGCGCCCGCGATCGTCGAGGTCCCCGAGGTCGAGACGTTCTTCCATTTCACGACGATCGAAGGCACGACGACCGTCAACGGCACCACCAATGGGGTCCAGAGCGGCGGCTGGTTCTACAATTGGACCGCCGACGCATCCCAGGCCGAGATCCATGTCACCGGGGCACCGCTGCAAGGCGCCTTGACGTTGGTGGGCCTGCGTGACGGCGTCGAGATGCTGAACACCACCTTCACGGAGAACGGTACCTTCGCGGACGTCATCGACGCGACCGGCAATTGGACGTTCGCCCTGGTGGTCGAAGAATCGGAGGCGTCGTTCGAGCTTTCGTTGGTCGAGGTCGCAGAGGGTGAAGCGCCGTCGATCCCGCCGGCTAGCGGTCAACCTACGCCTACCGGGTCGGAACCGGAGCCCAGCACACCGGGGCAAGAGAACGAGACCCCAGAAGACGGACCCGGTGAGGATTCGCCCGGTCTGCCACTCTTGTTGGTCCTCTCGGCCTTGGCCGTGGCCGCGCTGCGCCGACGCCCATAGGGCCGAAAGGAACGTCCAACAAGAAGCAAATAGTGGAAGCGCCAACGTATAGAGTTGCACAGCACATCTGTGTTGGGCCTTCATCATCCTGGAGAGGGATGCGGCATACTCGTCCCCTCCCAAGCGGAAGTGAACCGGAGTACGGGCTTTGGCCCTGATCAGGGGAAAAACCGGGATGGGTCGGAACCGAAAGGCCGGCCAGGCCAAAAGCCATGGAGCAGTGATGTGACCCCATGCCGCGGGGAAACATCACGGGACGACCTTGATGCACCACAACACGTAAGGATGGGAGTCGGGACTTCGGCGCTATGCGTGCGTGGTGTGTGTTTGTGGCGCTTGCGCTGGTACCGGGCGCTTTTGCCCAGAGCCAGGAACTCCATCTTGGGGACGACGCGGTCAATGACGATCGGCCGGGGCCCCTGAATTATGGTTACACGGGTCAGGATACATCGAACATCGATGACATCCAGGCCGGGTACATCTGGACCGACGGGACGGACATCAAGTTCCGGTTCGTGGTCGCCGAAGAACCCGGCGACACCGCCCATGGGCAATACTGCTGGATGCCGGCGTTCCAGGTCATGGGCGTCGAGGAAGAGTACGTCGGCCTGATGTGCCAGTCGTTCACCGCCGGTACCGGCGGGGACTTCTCCGCAAGCGACACGAACCGCGGTGTCGAGGTCGCATCCGGCGCCGAATGGGACGGCTCCAGCGTGGTCGTGACGGTCCCGTTTGACAACCTTGGCGTCGGCATCAACTCGGTGCTGCACGACATCTATTTCATGACCTACGGGCCCAGCACGGGGCAGAACGGTCTGTACGTGGACGATGTCATGCCCGACGCCAAATCGGACCGCGACGCGGCCGAGAACCTTGGCTGCTACGTGATCGGCGCAGGCCCGAACGACGCCTGGTCGAGCTGTGCGCCGTTGGAGGACCTGGGATCGACCGGGCCTGAACCGTTTGCGTACTACGAAGCCCTGGAGGGGGCTGTCGAAGCCACCCAGGTGGCGGAAGGCGTGACGGGCTTCTACCAGTACAATTGGACCTCCAGCTTCGATGCCGCCAACATCTCCTTCGAGGCGACCATCGAGGGGGGGACCATCGCCGTGTCCGCGTTGCAGGACGGCCGCTTGGTCGCGAACGGCACCGAGCTGGCGGAGACCATCACCGGCACCGGAGCCTGGGAATTCAGGGTGGACGTCTCCGATTTCACGGGATCCTTCGCGTTGCGCATTGAGGAGGCGCAAGAGGGGTCGGCTCCGACGGTGGAGCCGACCGAAACGGATCCGGGGGTGGACGAGGACCCTGTCGAGGTCCCGGCGGATACTCCTGCGTCGACACAGAATGACACCGCGGACCCCGCGGGTGAGGAATCGCCTGCCGTCCCGCTTGTCCTGCTGCTCAGTGGCCTGGGCATCGCCGCCCTGCGCCGTCGCCAATAGTCGGCACCGCGTGGCCACCGGCGGGTCGTCGGGGTGCTGTGTACGTCGGGTTTCGGCCAATCGTCCAAAACGGTTTTGCAGTCTTGGTGGACATGACGGACCATGCGGCTCCCTTGGGTGATCTTGGCTATGCTGATGCTGGCGTACACGCCGGCGGTCCACGCGCAAGAGGCTTCCCGGCTCACGCTTTGGGCGCACGGGGAAGTGCGTGATGGTGACGAGGTCATCTGGATCAACGCGGACCAAGGGGACGAACGCGCCACGGACACGGCCAACGGTCCTGGCTATTGTCCCGCACCGACCGGCCCGACGGTCCTTGGCAACAATGCCGGGTGTGCGGCCACCGGCCAAGGCGTCGCACTCGACGCGACGCATACATTCACACTCGCGATGGATCCCGCCCTTGGTGAGAGCGCACAGGTTGCCGCAGGCAAAGCATCCTTCACCGTATACCTTGGTGCCAATTCAGGCAAGTGCGAGGGCACGTTCACCAGCCGCTTGGCCAATGATGCAGGCACCATCGCCGAAGCCAAGGATGTGGCCTTCTCCTTCGATTCCGGCTACACGGCCTTTGTCGCGGAGGCGGATGTGTCCGCCACGGATCTGGGGGATGGCGGTGATCTCGTCTGGACCATCGATGTGGCGTGTGAAGGCACGGGCCTCTTTCTGGGCGTGCATCAAGACACCGGCAAATCGTTCCTGACCCTTCCCTTGGCGGAGCCGGCGATCGAGCCGGAGGTCCTTGATCCCCAGATCCTGGTAGGCGATGTGGTGCGCGCCGACCTTTCGACCCTTGGAAGCAATGCCACGCACACGTACGTCTGGACCAACGGGACGGACGGCGCCAGTGGGTCCTATTGGGTCAATGTGACGCGCGGAGCGTTGTATCTGAGCCTGTCGGATGGCGTCGATGAGTTATGGCGCAAGACCCTCGATGCCAGCGATTCCGGCAGCCAAGACTTTGCTGGTGTGACCGGGAATTGGACGCTGACCCTCATTGCTGAGGACTTCGCAGGCGACATCGCGGTCTCGTTGGCCGTGCCCGGTCGCCAGAGCAACGAAAGACCCGAAAACCAAAACGAAGGCCCGACCGCAGCGCCGCCATCGACCGAGGAAGGCGAGCCCGCGCCGGAGGATGGGGTCCCGGCGGATGAGCCCGAGGATGAAGATTCTCCAGGGGTCCCGTTCTGGACAGCACTTTCCGTCTTGGGGACCCTTGCATTCCTAAGGCGACGCAAGTAGGTTTTTTCAGCGCGGGCCAGTCGCCCACCCATGGCCACCATCGGTCGCGGCGTATACGCCCAAGCTGCCCACGAGTTCTTCGACGCACTGCGCGCGTACGACGCAGCGGGCGCTGCAGCGGCCCTTGCCGACGATGCAGAACTGGCGAGTCCTTGGGGGAGTGCTGAAGGCAAGGAGGCCATCGAAGCGCTGTTGGCAGACTGGGTCAAGCCGTCGTTGGATCGTCCCAGTTACACCATCGCCGACATTCAAGGTGACGGCAATGTCACGACGCTCAAGGTCAGCGTCAGCGGCCGTTTTGGTTCCAAGGCAAGCATGCACAGCTGGCGCCTGCTGGTCCTCAAGGGCAAGGTCCACCACATCGTGATCTCGTAAGCGACCGATCTCCTCGGCCGATTTGGGGTGTGAGCGTGAGCTCCCGCTCGGAAAATTAGAGGGGGAGTCCCGGTCCCAGGGGGTCACCAAAAAGGTACTGGGACCGGGACCTCTGACCAAAGTTTGGGTGTGGGTCGAGTGCGGCTCCGGTCAGAGGCTAAGTCAAACACGTTTGCCTATCCTATAAGAGGAGAGTGGTGGAGAAATCGAAAATTAGTCGCCACTTCGAAATGAAACGTAGTCATTGCAATGAAATGAATGCGGGCCGCGCTGCGAAGCTTCCCCCGGCCTTGGTGCATTTCATATGGTGAAAAGGGTCTGCCTTGTCATGCGCTGGGTGTGGTTCTTTGCGCTCGTGCTGGCTGGCAACGCCGCCGCACTGAGCCCTGCGGACAATGTATTGTATGGACACAGCGACGGCGATGATGCCGCGCAATGGATGAACACGGTGGCCGAGGAAGGCGGCGGCACGTCGACCGGGCCATGCTCGGCCGACCTGGGCCCGCCGTGTCACAATACCGGTTTCGAAGTGCGGTTTCCCTTGACGCCTGACCTGGCGGCGCCCGTCGGGCTCGATCTGGATGGGGAGATCTCCGCGGTGATCTACCTGGGTGGTGGCTACGCGAGTGCCGGCGAATTCACCGTTTCGTGGCAATTGGTCCAAGGGACGGTGGTCATCGCCGATGGCGCGGCCAAGGATCACATCTACACGCCCAAGGCACCGGGCGGCAACCTGCCCGACCCCACCATGGACCACTATGATTCGTCCACCTGGACCACCAAGCCCCTGGTGGACGCCATCTTGCCGGGCGAACCCCTCGAATGGGTGATCACCACGGATGGTGATGGGACGAACCCGTACGTCGCGACCAGCTCAGGGCGAGGCCAGACGCGCATTTCGTTGCCCGTCATCGACTACGAAGCACCGGTCGAGGTGGTCGTCGAAGAGGTGCTCGAAACGTGGCACGAGCTACCAGAAGGGGATGCGGTGGAATTTGCCGTGACCCATGACGAGGTCAATACACAGATCGCCCATTACAACTGGACGACCACAGGGGTGAACCAGACCCTTGCCGTCGAGGCGGAAGGCAACGGGACCGTGCGGTTGCTGTTCGATGACGGCGCGCAGACCCGCGCCTTCGACGTGCCGATCGGCGAGTTCACCGATTTCCTGGGTGAATTGCAGCCCGGGGCCTGGACCATCCAGTTGACCGCCACCGATTTCGTGGGGCGTGTCGACGTGTCCATCAGCCCCCTGCCGATCGACCAGGAGCCCCCCGAGCCGTCGGGCCAGGGCCTCGAGGACCAGCCCACGGTCCAGGCGCCGGAAGAGGAGTCTGAACCGGAAGAGGAAGATGCGCCTGCTGTTGAGGAAAGCCCGGGCGTCGGCTTGCTGGCGGTGTTTGCTCTCCTGGGCGTTGCCCTGCGGCGCCGTTAGTCCTTCTTCTCGTCGCCTTCGAATTCGGCATCGATCGGGCCGTCGGCAGCCGGGGCTTCGTCGGGCCCCTGGCCTGATGCCTGGGCGGCTTCGGCTTCTTCGGCCGCCTTCTGGTACATGGCCATGACCGCCGGTTCCATGGTCTTGCCAAGTTTTTCAAGACCTTCGTTGAGGGCTTCCGCCGTGGCGTCTTCTTGGGCGAGAAGGGCCTTCAAGGCGTCGATGTCGGCTTGGATCGCGTCCTTGTGCTCACCGACCGCATCGCCGTTGTCCGTCAGGAGCTTCTCGGCCTGGAAGACCGACTGATCGGCTTGGTTGCGCGCCTCGACGATGGCCTTGCGGGCTTCGTCCTCGGTGGCGTGCTCTTCGGCGTCCTTGCGCATCTTCTCGACTTCGTCGTCGGAAAGTTTCGATGCGCCGCTGACCGTGATCTTCTGCTCCTTGTTGGTGCCCAGGTCCTTGGCGGTCACGTGCAGGATGCCGTTGGCGTCGATGTCGAAGGTGACCTCGATCTGCGGTACGCCGCGCGGCGCCGGCGGGATGCCGTCAAGGCTGAACTTGCCCAGGCTCTTGTTGTCGGCGGCCATCGGGCGCTCACCTTGCAGCACGTGGATCTCCACTTGCGGCTGATTGTCTGCGGCGGTCGAGAAGATCTGGCTCTTCTTGTGCGGGATGGTGGTGTTGCGCCCGATGAGCTCGGTGCGTACGCCTCCCATGGTCTCGATGCCAAGGGTCAGGGGGGTCACGTCGAGCAGCAGGATCTCCTTGTCGACCTCGCCGCTCATGACGCCAGCTTGGATGGCGGCGCCCATGGCGACACACTGCATCGGGTCGACGCCGCGTACGGGGTCCTTCTGGAAGATCTGCTTGACGAAGCTCTGGACCATCGGGATCCGGGTCGGCCCACCGACGAGAATGACTCGGTCGATGTCGTTCGGGCTGAGGCCAGCGTCCTTCATGGCGCCCTCGCAGGCAGCACGCGTGCGTTCGACGATGGGGCCGATCAGCTCCTCGAGCTTGGCCCGGTTGAGGGTCTTCTCGAAGTGCTGCGGCCCTGCATCGCTCATGGACAAGAAAGGCAGGGAGATGGTGGTCTGGGTCATGCCCGAAAGTTCCATCTTGGCGCGCTCAGCACCGTCGCGCAGGCGCTGCACCGCAGCCCGGTCACCCCGGACGTCGATGCCGCT
>JBFKXH010000088.1:0-6771 GCA_041638175.1 Thermoplasmatota archaeon | reverse complement strand
GCGTGGTGCGTGCCGAAGTCGCCATCCTTGTGCGCGCCGACTTCCGGGGCTCCGATGTTCTTGTCCTCGTAGATGTCGCTGCCGCGGCGGATGCAATTGAAGTTGCCTTCCACCAGGTTGTCGTCCCCATGGCGCAGCGCGATGGCGTTGATGATCGCGCTCATGTTGTGGGTGTTGCAGCTGACGATCTGCACGAAGCGGTCCTCGACCGGGTCGATGGCGTCCTCATTGACCCACTTGCAGTACTGTTTGCCGAAGCCGAATTCGCTGCCCTGGGCCATGAAACCCCGGCCAGGTGCGTCGTACTTCTCGTAGAACTGCTGCTTGTTGGCGACGCCGATGCCGCTCGGGGTGCAGTCGATGACGACCGTGGCGCGCTGGATCGCTTCCTCGGTCTCGTAGGCGACTTCCATGCCCAGGTGCTCAAAGTCTGCCTTGACCGCATCCGCGCAGGCCAGCTTGGCACCGTTGCGGATCAGCGCCTGGATCTTGGAGCGGTCCGTGTACTGCGGCGTGCGCTTGTTGAACGTCACTTCGTCGATGCCCAGTTCGTCCTTCTTGTCCGAGAACAGAGCGATCAGGGGTTCACCAATGGTCCCGGTGCCGACGACGTGCACGATCTTGGGCTTGGGCATGGGCCGCGCGACCCCGGCCGCCTTGATAAGGGGTTCCGGGTCCCTTCCGGTGCAGCCCAGAAACCCGTCTTGCATGCGCGACGGCTAAATCAAGCCGGCTTCTTGCACGCTCCATGAAATGGATCGCGCTGCCGTTGCTGGTGGCCATGCTCGCCGGTTGTTCCGACGACAAGGCGGGAGGCGAAAGCCCGGTCGACGACCCGACCGCCGAAAGTCTTGAGGCGCCCACGTGGGTGCTTGGGCAATCATGGACCTACACCACGATCGACGACGAGGTCTTTGACGTGGTCGTGGCCCTGGATGCCGGCGCCGATTGGGAGCTCCATACGAACGACATCGAAGTGGCCTGGTATCACTTCGGTGATGACATCAGTTACCTGGGCAAGGTCCGCAAGAGTGACCTGGCCGGGTCCCAGGGAAGCGAGCGGGTCAAGTTCTTTGATTTCCCGCTGGAGCACGAAAAGACCTGGTCCACTACATGGGATGGCGAAAGCGTGACGCTGACGGCCCATGGCGTGGATGCGGGCTTCCACATCGTGGCCATGGCTGGCGAAGCCATGTTCGCGGAGTACACGTACAGCCGTGAGGCCGGTTTCTTTGACAGCCTCATGTTCTACAACCTGACGACCGGAGATGAGCAGTGGGGATTGGAATTGACCGGCACCGACGCGGAATTCACCGGCAACGTGTACCGCTATGTCGATCAGGAAGTGCTCTATGACGTCGAATACACGACCCCTGGGGCGACGACGGGTACCATCAACATCGACGATGAGACGGAGCTGCTGATCTCGGTCGCTGTGGATTGCGATGACGCTGCCGGGGCGATGGGTGCAGGCCTGCAGCCGCCGGATGAGAATGGCAATGCGCAGCCAGGGCCCCCGAGCCCGGTCGAATACCCCGGGCAACCGGATGTCAAGGGCTACTTCGGGTTCTGCCCGATCGAGGGTGGATCCCACATGTCCCACATCGTCAGCCCGGCCCAGGGTGCCTGGCGCCTGGACGTCGGGGTGGTCGGGCAAGGTTTGGTCACGTTGTTCATCGAGACCCGCACGGTGGAGACCATTGTCTTCTAAGGGAAGCGCCGTGCGCCACCTGTGAGCGGGACCCGCTGGTATCAAGACCGCCGCCGTGACAGCTACTACAAGCAAGCCAAGAAGCAAGGCTACCGGGCACGCAGCGCGTTCAAGCTCAAGCAGATGCAAGACAAGTTCCGCCTGCTACGGCCGGGCCACGCGGTCGCCGACCTGGGCTGCGCGCCCGGGGGTTGGAGCCAGGTGCTCGTGGAATTGGTCGCGCCCGATGGCATCGTCGTCGGTGTGGACCTTCAGAAGACCCGCCCGGTCGAAGGGGCCCAGTTCATCCAAGGCGACTTCACGCAGACAGACACGCGCAGGCGGCTCGCCGAACTGCTTGCGGCCACAGGGCGGACGCACCTGGATGCGGTCGTGAGCGACATGGCGCCGGACATGAGCGGGACCTATGACCTGGACCAAGCACGCAGTGTCCATCTGAGCACCTTGGCGCTTGAATTCGCGGATGCGCACCTGATCGCGGGGGGCACGTTCTTGTGCAAAGTGTTCGAAGGTGCCGATTTCCAAGAATTCCGGGAAGCGGTGCGGGCCCGGTACAAGCGGGTCCAGCAATTCCATCCACCCGCCAGTCGCAAGCAATCCAGCGAAGTCTACCTCGTCGCGACCGGTTTCTTAGCGCCGGGCAGCGACGCCGATGGCGATGACGAGGAAGAAGAATAGGCCCGCGCCAGCGGCGAGTCGAACGATCCAGACAGGCCGATCGAGCCCTTCATCGGGCGGCGGCAGCAACAGCCCGGCCGGGGCCGTGATGCCGGCCGTCACAGGGTCGTTCTCATGGTCCGGATCACCGCTTCGTGCGCCTGCATACTTGACCTGCTCTCCGGCAAGGAACTGCTCCCGGTTCCCTTCGACGGTCTCGGCGAGGATCGAGGCCCGTGCTGCGTCCACGAAGCCGCCACCGACCTTGTGGACGGGCCCGCTCATGGGGTAGGCGGATGCGACCAGGATGTCCATGACCTGATCGGGCGAGAGACTGGGGTCCTGGGCCATCAACAAGGCTGCTACGCCCGACACGTGGGGTGCCGCCATGCTGGTCCCGCTGCGGTCACGGTACAAGGGCTGGAGGGCCAAGTTTGGGTTCTCCACGGGATCGGCTGAACGGATCGATGATCCCGGCCCGGTGAGGTCTGGGTGAGCGTAGGGGTCCTGTCGGTTGCCATAGGAACTGTAGGGTGCCCGGTCTCGATCCATGTCGCCGGCGGCGACGCACAAAGACCAAGGGGCGGTGCAGTGGCGGTTCAGCGTGTCCGCTTCGCCTTCGTTGCCCGCCGAGAAGACGGTCATGATGCCTGCCAAGTAGAGCTCCAGGGTGGCCCGTTCGACCGGGTCGTCCGGGTCCAGATCTCCGGGGCTGCCCCAGGAGTTGGAGACGACGCGGATGTCGTATTCTTCCTGATGGGCCAGGGCCCAATCGAAGGCGGCCAAGATGCCCTGGCCCGACACGACGGTCTCTTCCTCTCCCAGTTCCCCGGTGACCTGGACCGCGGCCTGGAAGCCGATGATCCGCCCGTTGCTGTAGACGCCCTCGTACTTGCCACGGTCTGGATCGTACGAACCCAGCCCTTGCGCGGCGCCCGCCACGATGCCGGCCACGTGGGTGCCGTGGCCACTTGGGTCCACGATCGGGATGTTCTGTTGGACCGCTTCCACCAGGCCGTTCTCGATCGATGCACGCACGTTGGCGGCCAGGTTGCCGACCTGGAAGTCCGGGTGACTGGCTGAAACGCCCGTATCCAAGATCATGACGGACGGGCCATCGCGGGCACTGCCCACGGCGTTGCGCACTTCTTCTGCGTGGATCAGGGGCACGGAGCGGTCCAGGTGGAGTGGCTCGTACCATTCAGGCGTCAAGCGCACGTCCAGATCACCGACGACGAGATGCAACAGAGAGGGGGTCGCCGAAACGGCCGCCATGCCAAGGTGTTGGTAGTGGTACATGGGCAATCCCAAGGCGCTCAAGCGATCGATGGCTGCAGGTGCCTCGGGGCCCGAGATGATGAACGTGGAGGCGCTTTCTGGCTCGGCCAGGAGGCTTCCTTGCAACAAGAGACAAGTGAGAAGGAGCACGGGCAGCAGGGCGCGCACCACCAGGCATCGGCCCAAGCCCTCCTAATCCCTTTGGGTCCATGCGTGCCGCAACGCCACGTCATCGGCATCCGTGCGGACGCCTTCCGGGGAAAGGTGGGTGCGCGTCGCTTGGCACCCGGACCTTCGCAGGGCCTCGATCAGTGCGCCTCGGCGTGGGCCATCGACGCCCATGCTGCGGCGAGCATCCCCGAGGTCGATCCAGAAGGGGGGTGCATCGGCTTCCTCAGCAAGGACCGGCAGCAATGCTTCCGTCTTGGGGGCTCTCGGGGTGGCCACCGCCTGGAGTGCTTGCACGAAGGACCTGTCGTGGAGCGGCCCGGTCCACGCGGGCCCCGCCCCTTCGGCCACCGGCCCTGGGGCAAAGGCGCCCCGTCCATCACGTGATTCGATCCAACCCAAGCGTTTCTGCAATCGATCCGCCCGTTGGCGACCGTCCTGGATCTGCAACATGATCCGCATCCAATGGCCGCCGAAGACGCTGAGGATCGGTGTCGCGGCCCGGTCGAAGCGTCCAGCAGCCTGGATGGCGGTCGCGGCGAGGATCCGCAGGCCGACTTCGGCTCGCCAGGGGTGCTTGTGCAATCGGTGCGTGGCTCCGTAGCGGCGACTGCAGACCCGAGGGAATCGACCGCAAAGGGCCGCTGTGTCGGTCGCCGTGATGCATAGAAGCCCATCGTGGCGGGTCGCCTGGACGGCTGCATCAAGGAATGGGGTGGGCGAACCGTAGGGGTCGATGTCCACGATGTCGTAGCGGCGCGCCGCCAGGAATCGGTGGGCGGGCCCGTGCGTGACCGCCACGTCGACACCGTTGTGCTCGGCGCCGCGACGGATCGCATCGACCGCTTTCGGGTCGGCATCGTTGGCATGCACTTGGAGGCCCGTCGTTTCCGTGGCCCACCGTAGCGAACGGGCGCCACTGCCGGCAAGAACATCGGCCGCATCCAGGTCGCGGCCGCGCAACGTGCGCCATGCCTGGGCCGCGTGCACCGAAAGGTCTCGGTTGGTGCGCATCGCGGGATTGTAGAATGGGGCGTCCTTGCGGCGGGCCTCGGGCCCTGTCGGCGTCCCTGCAGGGGCGAACAGGGTCGCAGCGCCCTCTTGGACCACGCTAATAGTACGTGGTCTGCATGTGGTCCTTCAAGAGCTTCTCGATCTTGTAGGGCAACAGATTCTTGTTGACGGCCGTGACCTCGAGGATGCGCACGTCGTCGCGCCGACGCAGGTCCTGCAGGAGCGGATTACGGCTCTTCTTGTGAAGGGTCATGATGATGGGCTTCGGGCAATCAAGCGCTTCCTTGACGGCCTTGTTGAACTCTTCCGAGTGCATCTCCATCTTGCCGACTTCGTCGATGATGATGATGTCGACCTCTTCGTCCAGCATGGCGTCGCGGATGGCGGCCACCCCGATGCGGTCCAAAGGATCCACATCGATGTAATACATCCCGTCGTCGGTCTCCGTCTTGAATTTGGTGTCGAACTCCTTGCTCGAGAACACTTCCTTCTCGCCGGTCTCCCAGTTCTCCACGTAGAATCCGACCCGTTCCCCCGCGGGGTCCGGACGGTAGGCGCGCGTGATCATGCCGCCGACGATGAAGTCGTCACGCTCCAACTTGCGGCAGATGGCGGCGAGTGTCGCCGTTTTGCCGACGTTGGGCAATCCCGTAATGCCGATCTTCGGCTTGGTCTGATGCATGACAACCCCTTGGTGAATGCCGAGTATGTCGTCGCCTTACTAAAGAGGAACGACGGGAATCCGCGAGGAGACCCCCATCAGGCGGCCTGACGAAGCTGCAGCACCTGGTCCAATTTCTCCGTCGGCCCGTAGCAGGTGTACCGGCTGATCTTCCGTGTTTTGACCAGCCCATGGGTGACCAATCGCTTCAGGTGCTTGCTCGCCGTCGGGTTGGCAAGGCCCAGGTCCGCACACAGGCCGCCTTGGTGGATGCCTGGGCGCGCGCTGACGGCGTCGGCGATGGCCCGGGTGGTGGGTTGCTCGAGCAGGGCCCACGCGGTGCGCACGCCGGCCTCGGGGGACCCGGCGATCCAGTAGCGGTGGCGGTTGCCCACCTTGGCGGAGATCAACGTCCCGTCGCGTTCCATGCGGTGGAGGTGATAGACGGTGGTCCCCCAAGCCACGCCGGCGTGGCGGCGGGCCTCCTGGATGCTGGCCCCGGGGCGCTTCTGGATGTACTGGTGGATCTTCTGGCGCGTCTCGTTCTCCAAGTCCGTGGGCCATGCCCATGCGGTGAGTGCGACCCCGAGCCATTTCATGGGCCCCAGCCAACCCAAGACGCGCCCGGGTCCGCTCCAGTAGAGCTTGGTCAGCAAGCCCGCCAAGGCGGCCAATGGGAACGCCCAGGTCCACGCGTACGAAGCATGCTCGGCCGCCGACGGGGAGGTCGTCGCAGCACCGGCGGGGACCTCGATGGATGCTGGTGCCGGCTCTGCGAACAGGCCTTCGTCATCCTGGCACAAGGGACAAGACCCGAGTCCCACGCTGACGTGCGGGTTGGGTAGGGCCGGCACGGGGAGTTCCGGATCGACGATGACCTCCGCTTGTCCGTCCAATTCGATGCCCAAGGCCGAGGCCGAGGGGATGAGGAGAAGAATCCACGCCCAACGCATGGACCTATACTCCCCGTGTGCGCATGCTTAAGGCGCATGGCAAACAGACGGAATCCTCGCCGACCATCCGGCCTGATCCGGGCCGGTAGGCGTTGTTTTTCCAGCGTTATCGAGACCTATGCTCGGCGCGTCGAGGCCGGTTTCCAGCCATGTCGCCGAGGGTTATGTCCTGCGGGGTGCAAGTCCAGTTTGAGGCGAACTCACATGGAAACCAAACAACACCCCAAAAGCACGTCCCGCCGCTTGATGCGCGTCGGCCCCCTCGCCCTTGTGGCCTTCCTTTTCCTGGCCGCTCCTGCAAGTGCCCTGCCCCTTTCGGCCGGGCTCGG
>JBFKXH010000087.1:0-6784 GCA_041638175.1 Thermoplasmatota archaeon | reverse complement strand
CATGAGAGGCTGACCCTCGTTGGTGGGGTCGGGGAGTTCGGGGAACTCGTCCAGCACTTCCGTCATCTCGTTGCCGCGCTCGCCGCAGCCGATGTACATCACGATCTGCGCGTCGGAGTACTTGGCCAGCGACTGCTGGGTGACCGTCTTGCCGGAGCCGAACGGACCGGGGATGGCCGCCGTGCCGCCCTTGGCGATCGGGAACAGACCGTCCAGGATGCGCATGCCCGTGTTGAGGGGGATGGTCGGCAGTTGCTTTTCCGCAAACGGCCGAGGCTTGCGCACCGGCCACTTGTGGGCCAGGCGGATCTCGGTGCCGTTGTCGAGGGTGGCGACCACGTCGTCGACGGTGTAGTCGCCGCTTGCGATCTTCTTGATCTCGCCGCCCTTCTGGTCCGGCGGGAGCATGATGGAGTGCAGGACGGTGCTGGTCTCTTGGACCGTGCCGATGACCTGCCCCGGGTTGATGTGTTCGCCAGGCTTGACGGTGGCCGTGAAGGCCCACTTCTTGTCGTGGTCCAGGCCAGGCACATCGACGCCACGCAGGATGAAATCACCCATGGTCTCCTGAAGGACTTCCAGTGGGCGCTGGATCCCATCGTAGATGCTGGTCATCAGGCCAGGGCCCAACTCGACGACGAGGGGCAGCCCGGTGTTCTCGACAGGTTCTCCAGGCTTGACGCCGGAGGTGTCTTCGTACACCTGGATGATGCTGTTTTCCCCCTCGATCTGGATCACTTCGCCCATGAGACGTTCATCGCCAACGCGGACGATATCGTACATGCGCGGCTTGATGCCACGAGCGGTCACGACGGGTCCAGAGACCCGGTACACGGTTCCTTTTTGATCTACCATAGGTCGACACCGACTGCTTGCTTGACTTTCTCTCGTAGGGTATTGTCCTCGTCGACACCCACGGAGACGAGGGTGGGTTTGACGGAGGCCACGAGCTCCTCACGGAGGCGCTCGTTCAGTTTGGAGACATCACTGGTCTCCATGACTAGGATGGAGGCATCCGCGTCGTTCATGGCGACACGGACGTTCTGCTCGAGTTCTTCAGGACCACAGGTGTGGATCTTGCGGATGCCAGCAAGCCGGAACCCGAGGGTGAACCGGTCACTGCCGACGACGACGATCTCAGACATTAGAACACCAACTCCCGCAGGCGGGTCTCGTTCAGTCCAGCGGCACGGCCGCGTGCCACGGCACGCAGACGGCTCACTTCACGTTCCTTGCGGGTCAAGAAGAGGAGGATGGGGATGATGGACAGAGGCGCCGAGTGGCTGAACCTGTCAAGGTCGGACAGGTGCCATTGGGTCAAGGCGTGCTGGAACGGTGCCAGGCGCTGGGTGTCCGCCAAGGCGGCCACAAGGCTGTCTGGGAGACCCAGGTCGGCGATGCGGTCCTTGAACTGCCCGAGACCGTCGGCCTGCGACAAGGAGACGACCGCAGCGACGTTCAGGAGACGACCGCCCGGCACCACGTAGGGCGAAAAGTCACCGGTCTGCGCGTTGGCGATCCAACGCGCGGCGTTCTGCAGGTTGATCATGTCGATCTCGCGGCGAACGTAGTCGGTGACCAGCGCAGCACCCTTCTGCTTGGACGATTCCAGGTTGGTCAGGAGTTGACCGTAGTAGGCCTTGTCAAGGGCGTCTTCGTAGGCTGCCAGTCCGGCGTCGGCCGGGACCTTCTTCAGGACCCGGGCCCACTCAGCGGCAACGCCGCCTTGCCGGTCCAGGGCCGCGACCACGTCTTCCGTGGTCCGGACATCCTCTGCCAAGAGGCCTTGGAAGATGTTGAAGGTGTCCAGGTCCTCCAGAAGCAGCTCCTTGAGGAGCTCTTCTCGGGACGCACCGCCCTGCTTGCCGCGCAGGACCGTCTTGATGTCACTGATGAGATGGCGACTGAGCCACAAGGACAGGAGGTGTCCGCCTTCGCCGTCGACCATGCGCCGCACCGCGTGATGGGTGCGTTCTTGGTTGACCGCAAGGGCGGCTTCCAGAAGGTCCAAGCCGGAGAACCGGCCGCTGAGCTCGTCCACCTCGGTCTTGTACGCGGAGTCCTCGACGTAGCGAGTGATCTCGCTGACGTCCATCTTGAGGACTTTCTCGTACTCGCTCTCGGGGATGAGCTTGGCGCGTTTGGCCTGGACGCGTGCGACCGCGTAGGCGTAGTTGGTCTTCCCTGTGATCGCCATGGGCATCAGTTGAACAGTCCTGCTTCTTGGCCGAGGATGTCTCGCCACATGTCATCGAGCAGCGTCTCGTAGGAAAGGTCGAGACGGGCGGTGCCGTCCTCCGATTCCACGATGATGCCGCCGACGATGTCTGTGGTGCCACCGTAGGCGAAGGTGCGCTGCTTCTTGAGCGCCTCTTCATCCGCCGCAGCGCCGAACACACTGCCGTCTCCGATGATGTCCTTGGCGGTGGCCAAGAGCTTCTTGATGTGGGCGCTGCGCGTGGTACCCTTGAGAGAGCCAAAGCCCTCCAGGATGAGCGCGCGCAGTTCTTCCCGCATCTCGGATTCGGCGGTCAAGGCAAGCTTTCGCGCCTCGAATTCGGCGTGGCTCAGGACCTGGGCTTCCACCTGCTTGCCGTCGCGCTCGGCTTGTGCCGCGCGCTGGGCTTGGTAGGCGTCTGCCTTTGCCTGTGCCTTGGCGATGATCGCGTCGGCTTCGGTGCGCGCATCGTCCAGGATCTGCTGGGCGCGTGCTTCACCGTCGCGTCGGACTTCGCCGATGACCTCTGTCAGTCCCATGTGGCCCCGCTTAGGCGCCCATGTTGAGCCAGAGCAGGATCGCCATGACGAGACCAAAGATCACGATGGTCTCGGGAATGACGGTCAGCACGAGGCCCTTACCGAAGTTCTTCTCGTCCTCGGCGGTGGCGCCCACTGCAGCTGCACCGATGGTGTGCTGTGCGATGCCAGTGCCGATGCCTGCCAGACCGACCGCGAGGCCGGCGCCGATTGCCATAAGGCCAGATTCGATTGCCATGTTGTTTCGTCTCCTGTTGGTATTTAAGGGTGGGAAAAGGGGTTAGGGCGCGCGACGGCCGAATGGTACATAAGGCCGCCCCCCGCCGGTGTAGAATTTCTGGAAGCTCTCCACGAACTGCAGACGCAAGGACTGCAGGCCACCCGAGAGCATCGCCAAGGCGGTGATGACCACCATGCCGAGGCTGTATACGATCCATCCGACGATGGAGTGGATGCTGCCACCGCCGAGCACCTCGAAGCCGATGGCCATGAACGCCAAGGCCATGCCGGCCTTGCTGGCTCCGATGGCCGCCAGCCGAGTGTAGGAAAGGATGTTGCCAGCAAAGCCGAGCACTTCGAGGATCGCCACGAACCCTGGGGCGCCGAGCGCCTTCTGGACGCCGACCCACAGCAGTGCGATGCTAGTGACGATCACACCGATGCCCAGGGGCAGGGCCCAGACCGGTGCCTCGAAGAGGCTCCAGATGGACAGTCCGAACCCGAGTTGCAGCGTGATCCAACTGAGCTTCTCCTGGATGGCCAGGGCGGCGCCGTGGTGGATCAAGACGTTGCGGAAGCCCAGGATGAATGCCAGGTTCAGGTGGAAGAAGGCGATGATGACGCTCCAGATCAAGAGCGCCTGGATGTCGTGGACCTTGGAGTAGTAGCCCAGGTTGAAGTGGCCGTCCACGCTCAGGTGGGTCGTGCCGTGGGGCTTCAGGAGCGCGGTGATGCCCCCGCCGCCGTGGTCTTCGGTGGATTCGGCCATGGGGTGCATGGTCTGGTTCCCGTCCGTGGCATTTCCGTGGCCATCGGCTGCTCCGGGATCCGCGTGGCCCTCGCCGCCGTTGCCATGGCCATCCGTCACGTTGCCGTGATGACCATCACCATGGTGGCTGACATGCTTGTAGATGAAGCCCTCATGGGGGAAGCCGTGTCCAGCAAGGACCGCTTCCTTCCCGTAGATGATCTCCTCCCAGGAATGTTCGCCGTCTTCGAGGGCCTCGTCGCTGACCGTGAAGTGGATGCCCAGGGCCTCGCCGAAAATGACACCGCCGGCGATGACGGCCACGAAGCCACCCATGAAGAGCGCGCGGCCGACGGACTTGCCGCCGATGCCGAAGATGTGGTTCTTCTTCAGGTACAACCCCATCAGCATGATGAGGATGCCTACTGCCACGTCCCCGACCATCAGGCCAAAGAAGAGCGGGAAGAAGATGAGCATCAACTTGGTCGGGTCCAACTCCCAGTAGCGAGGCCGGCCGAGCAGGTTGAGCATGAATTCGTAGGGTTTTGCAAGCCCGCGGTTCTCGAGCTTGACGGGCGCCTCGTCCTTGGCCTCTGCGTGGTGCGGGTCCGCGGGGGCGTCGCCCAATTGTTCAAAGTACACCGCGTCGCCGACGGCGGCAGCGAGGGCGTTCTGGACGCGGTTGGCCTTGTTGACCGGGATCCAGCCTTCGGCGTGGAACGTGGTCTCCGTGACCGCGAAGCGCAGGGGCGCCTGGGTCCGGTCCACGACAGCGGTCAGGTGGCGCTCGACAGCGGCCAATTTCGCGGCCCACGTCTCGCGAAGGGCCACCACGCGGCCCTGGGCGGCTTGCAGGCGTGCCAACGCCGCTTGATGCTCGGCCGTCTTGGCGGCCAGCGCCTCCTTGGGCGTACCTTCGAGGCCTGGTGGGAGCTGGGCCGGTTGGAACCCGACCGCATTGAGAGCGGTCTCGGCAGCGCCCGCATCGGCGGCGGCGACCACGACGGCGACCGCGTCGCCAGCGACCATCATCTCGTGGTCGACGGAAAGGGAAGGGGAGGAACGGACGGTGCCCAGGAACCCACGAACGGAGGTGAGCTGGTCCAGGGCAGACAGGTCCATGTCGATGGCAGCGAAGCGGCTGAGCGCCGAGACCTCGCCATCCAGGCGGGCGATCTCCGAGTGGGCGTCGCTGACCTCATGCAGTGCCGGGTCGATGGCCCCGCGGGCGTCGGCCAGCAGCTTGCCGGGTTCGCCCTTGTATTGCTTGGCCGGCGTGCCTTCGGCGTCGAGCGCCTTGAGCAGGCCACGGGAAAGAAGCAGGTGCTCGCTGGCTTCGTCGCCATGCTCGAGCGGTGCGCCGATCCCGGTCGTGCCGGTCTCGTCTTCGAAGTCCTCCAAATGGAGGAGGCGTTCCTTGTGCAAGGCGTCGATGACCGCTTCCATGCGGTCCTTGTGGCCGCCCATGAGGACGCGGGTCATGCGCGCCGGCTTGAACATCTACAGGGACTCCTCAAACAGCTTCAGGACGCGGTCGTCGACCCCGTCCACGCCGTCGTCGAACTTCTTGCGGAGCTTGGTGGCTTGGCGCTTGCCGTTGGCGAGGGTCTTCTTGCCCTCTTCTTCGGCAGCGTCCCGCACTTGCGCGATGTGGTCTTGGTAGGCAGCATCCGCAGCGGCCTTCTCTTGGGCCACCAATCGCTCCGCCTCACGGCGGGCGTCCTGTAGCACCTGTTGGGCCTCAGCTTCCGCGGCCTCGACCTTCTGGGCGGCAGCGGTCTCAGCATCCTTGATCCGAAGCAGCAGTTCGCTCTTCAAGAAATCACCACCAGCATTGCTGGTTGAGCCGGCGACAGACACCCCCTATATGAGGGCTTAGGCGAGGCTTCCCGTCGAGCCTATTGGGCGGCCACGGCCGTGTCGGGTCGGCCCGGCGTGATCGGCACCCCGTCGACCTCTTCTGGAAGCCATTCCGGCTCCAAGGTCCAGCCCAGGACATCCGCGGCGCCTGCCATGCGCGCGATACCGACCGCGTCGCGCCAGGTGCCGGCGACGATCGCACTGGCCGGGCTGTGCGGCGTGGGGCCCGTGGGCACCGCCTCGATCGGCAACAAGGCGCCAAGGTCCTCCATGTGGCGCTGCAAGATCGCGGCCGCCGCGTCGTCCAAGTCTGAAGGAAGGTCTGCCGGTACGCGAAGGCACGCCTCGGCGGCCATGGCCGGATCGGCCGAGAGCGTGATGTCTTCGCTGGCCTTGACGACCACCCAGATCGGGCGTCGTTGGAGCTCAGCCGCAAGGCCCGCGGCCACGCTGGCAAAGGACCCTGCGTCGGTGAGCATGTCAGGATCGACGGCGATGACGGTCGGTGGGGTGTACCCGTACACGAGACCGGACGGGCACTTCTTGGTAGATAAGCCGTGTTGAAGTGGACCTGGGGAGAAGGTCATTGGCGCCGGCCGATCCACGCGATGGCCCCGGCCGTGCTGGCGCCAAAGAGCAACACGATCGGCCACCAAGGCATGGCCCGCCTGACCTCACCTTCATCCTCGGCTCCGTTTTGCGGCACCGACTGGAAACGGAACCCGAGGTCGTCCAGTTTCTCGGTGGCGTTGGCCTGCTCGCTAGTCTCCAGGTGCTTGACCGCCGCCGCCAGGATCTTGTCGTCCTCGTAGGCATCGAACCGGACGTCCCCGAGACCGAACGCGTTGCGATACAGCGCCGTCTCCTGGCTCTCCAGCTTGCCGAACACCTGCACGACGCCGTCCCTGTCGGCCACATAGCCGATGTCGGGCGGATCGCCGTGGCGCGTGACGTGCATGGTCACTTGGGTGGTCCACGTGAACACCACATCAGTTCCGTCGACGCCGTAGTGGGCAATGTCCAAGTGATCATCGCGAGGGATGATGACATGGTCCGGTTCGAACCGCGCTTCCAACCACGGCACGCCATCAGCAAGCAGACGACCCAGGCCGGCCTGCGAGAAGTCGACTCGGACGTCTTCTTCGGGCGGCACCCAGACGTCTCCATTGGAGCCGTGCTCGATCCAGGTGAAGACGCCGT
>JBFKXH010000086.1:0-6886 GCA_041638175.1 Thermoplasmatota archaeon | reverse complement strand
CCCCTGCTGGCAGAGCTTGGCTGCACGATCGTCGCCGTCAGCGATGTCAACGGCGCCGTCCGATGCAAAAACGGCTTCGACGTGGAGAAACTGATGGAGACGGTCCGCGAGACCGGCACGTGCATCGAATATGATGGCGCAGAACACATCAGCAACGCGCAACTGCTGGAATTGGACGTGGACATCCTCGTGCCCGCGGCCTTGGAGGGCGTCATCCACAAGGACAACGCAGCCGACCTGCGCTGCAAGATCCTCGCCGAAGGCGCCAACGGCCCGACCACACCCCAAGCCGACAAGATCCTCACCGAAAAGGGCGTGTTCATCATCCCTGACGTACTGTGCAACGCGGGCGGCGTCACCGCAAGCTACTTCGAATGGGTCCAAGGCCTGCAATCCTTCTTCTGGACGGAAGACGAGGTCAACGACCGCCTCGACCGCATCATGACCAAGGCGTTCCACGAAGTCCACGAGATCTACCAAGCCGAGAAGCCTAAGGACAAGGACCCGGCACACCCGCTGACCGTGCGCCAGGCAGCCTACATGCTGGCCGTCAAACGCGTAGCTGCCGCCATCAAGAAGCGCGGCATCTTCCCTTGAACGGAGTCCTGAAGCACCAGCTCTGGCGCGCCTCGATCCGGCACCTGCGGACAGACCGAGAGCTGCTCCTGGTCCCGCCGCTCCACGCACTGGCATTCCTCCTGGTCTACCTGGGGCCCGTAGGCATCGCCCTCGCAGCGCTGCAGATCACCCAAGCGCCCGATGCACTTGCCCTGGCCGTCGTCCTCGGCGCCGTGGCCACGGGCATGTGGCTGGCCATCCTTTCCATGAACGCGACCAAGGTGCTGGTCGCCGCAAGCTGCCGCCAACGGTGGGCGGGCGAATCACCGGACCTTGGCTCCGCCTGGCATGAAACGTGGGCCCTGCGCAAGCAGTGGTCCGCTTGGTCCACCCCATCTCGGCCCTCTGACATGCGGGTCGTCAGCAAGGTGTTCGGCACCGCACCGATCACGGCCCACACAGGACCGGGCATGTTGTTCTGGATCCTCGCCTGGATCGCATCCTGCCTCGTGCTGGGCCTTCTCGCAGGCCTGGTGGGCTTGACCGCCATGGCCCTCCCCTCCGAAGCCCGCCTGGGCTTCTACGTGGCCGGCATCTTCGCAGCCATCGGCGGCGTGTTCTACGTACAAGGCCTGGCAGGGGTGGTCGCCGCCATCGGTACAGCCGCCGAACACCAACACGAGGTCGCGGGCGCCCCAGCCGGGTTCGAATTCCTGGACGAACCCTAGCGCAGGCCCAGAACGGACCTTTGGCCCCTACGGACATCCTTTCAGCGACGCCGACGGATGACAACCATGGCCAAGATCACGCCGACCCAAGACGGCCCCTACAAAGTCGAAGAAGGCCACTTGTTCGACGACGACGGCAATCCCATCGAGAGCAAGCCGGTCATGTTCCTGTGCCGTTGTGGCCAATCCCAGAACAAGCCATTCTGTGACGCCTCCCACAAAAAGGTCGACTTCAAGTCCTGAGCCACCATGGAATGACTGGCCCCTGTGCCCTCAATCCGCTGATGTCACCCTACACGAAAGGAAGTGGGGAACCCTGGCGCGGGATGCGGAACGCTGCGGGGGCCTTCACGATCTTGGTCGGCCTGGCCGCGCATTTGTCCTAGGCTGCTAACCCGACCACTCTTCGCCGTACTGGAGGTTGGGCGTGAAAACCCCCAGGGTTTTCGCGGTAGCGAGCAAAGCGAGCGGAACCGACAGTGCGCCCAAGGGTTCGGCGTTAGCCGGACCACTCTTCGGCGTACTGGAGGTTCTCGAACTCCTCTTCCGCAGAGAATTCGAGGCCCCGGTCTTCCCGGGTGTGTTCGCCAGCGGCGAACTCAAGGTCCATGGTCAATTCGCGAAACAGCGTTTCCAGGTTGCGGCTGCGGAGTTCCTTGAGGCCCTCGGTCTCGCTCCAGATGGTCGCAAGGTAGACGTCGTTGTCAGTGCGGTGGATCTCCACACGCGCAAGCGGCTCTTCCATGGTAGGTGCGGCTGGATAGGCCCCCCTATATCACGGTTGTGACCGAGCGCTTTGCGGGACCAACCCTTTTCCAGCAGAGGCGGAATGGGCCCCGATGCGTGGTCTGGGCATAGCCCTCCTGTTGCTGCCTCTGTCTGGCTGCTTGGCCGATGACGTCTGGCGCGAGCCCTTCTCCTGGAACGAAGTGGCCGCAGAGGGGGAGAACGTGGAGGCGGCCCAGGCGTTCGGGGCACTTTTTGGGGATGCCCCGGCGCGCGCTGGTGACGCAGGCGACGTGGTGATCAGCACCGTGGATGACGTGCCAGATACGGTCGTCTTCCAGAACTTCAAGGAGTTCGTCAACCGGCAAGCGCCTGGGCGAGGCGACGAGATCGAGCAGAACGTGCGGGTGGTCACGGGCGGCGTGCGGGACAACTACACCCAATTGTCGGGACAGGTCGCCCAGGCATGGGAGGACAACACGGGCGAATTCGCCCAACCCAGCATCGCGACCACATTCACGGTCGCCGACCGGACCACGCGGATGCGCATCACCATCGATGTGGCCCTGGAACAAGGACCACCCGAAGAGGGTACCAATCGGGGTCCGCTGGGCAACGTGGATATCATTTTGATCGACCCCGATGGCGAGGTGCGAGAGCACTACTTGTTCGATACCAGTCGGCACATGCAGGACATGTTCATCGTCGGTACATACGGCGGAGCCAACGCGGTCTACGAGCACTTCGGCGGCGAGTGGTCGCTGGACGTCTCGGCCACCGGCACCGGCGCCTGGTCGGTGCAGATCGAAGCGTACGAGCCGGTCCATGAGGACTACAGCTGGTGGCAGTTCTGGCGTGCCGACAAGCGGGAGGTGGCTGGTGAGTAAGGACTTCACCGACCGGGTGGGGGGCTTCGTGAGCCGTCACCCGCGCAAGATCGTCGCGGCGTTCTTCGTCCTGTTCTTGTTGTCAGTCCCTGCTCTGGCCAACCTTTCCAGCTTCATTTCACTCAATGAACTGCTGCCGACGGGCGACTACTACGAGGCCAACGGCATCCTCAACGAAGAACTGGGCAGTGACAACGTGATGTTCGTCCTGACCACGCCGCTGGAAGCGGAATCGGTCACGGACGTGGATGCTCTGCGGGAAGCGAACCACCTGATGGAACGGTTCGAGGAGGTCGAGTATGTGCAAGCGACGGTTTCGTTACCTGGCTTGGTCAAGGCGCTCAACTTCTTGCTGACCGGCGCCTACGCCATGCCGCCCGATGATCCCATCGGGGACGAGCAGACCCGGCAGTTGTTCAACCAGGCCCTGGATCTGTACGGAGAGGCGCTGATCTACGACAACGTATTGAGTCGAGACCACCGAGCGGGCGTGCAATTGATCGTCATGGACAAGGGCCACGACCTGCAACAGTACCGGGATTGGCAGGTCGAACTGAAGGAACTCGGCCTGGAGATGGACGAATTCAACCCGTATGGACAGCAGACCACGAACGAACCGATCAGCATCGATGTGATCTACGCGAACCTCGACGCCGTGGCCATCAATGAAGGACCCCTATGGATCCTGGCCGCCACGCTTACGGCTGCGATCAGTGCCTTCATGGTGCTCAACAAGAAGCCGGCGCACACGGCGTTCGCGCTCATCGTCTTGGTCGTCAGCATCGCAACGACGGTCAGCGCCGGCTACTTGGTCGGCGTCAATTTCAATCTGCTGACCATGCTGCTGATCGCCCTCATCCTGGCCATCGGCATCGACTATGCGATGCACGTGATCGCGCGGTACCAAGAGGAGCGCGCCATCGGATACACCGTCCGCGACAGCATCCAGCAAGCGACCCGGCACGTGGGCAGCGCCCTGTTCATCACCATGGTCACCACCGTTGCTGGCTTCGTCAGTCTTTACTTCAGCCGCATCCAAGCGATCGGCCAATTCGGCAT
The DNA here is from genome assembly GCA_041638175.1 of Thermoplasmatota archaeon. GTDB lineage: Archaea > Thermoplasmatota > E2 > JACPAO01 > JAHFTW01 > JBFKXH01. The sequence continues at coordinate 2,928 of JBFKXH010000086.1, read as the reverse complement.
CATGGTCGGTGCCGGCATGCTGACCGCTTACCTTGCCTGCATCTTGTTGCTGCCAGCCATGCTGCAATTGCTCGATGAGCGCCGGGTGCGCAAAGGGACGATCCCCGCGGCTCCGAAATTCTCCCCCGAGGAAGCCGAAAGCAAGCGGGCGGAGCTTGAAAAGAAGCTGCGCGACGAGCAACGATCGAGCGGCATGGGCAAGATGGCCGCATGGAACCAAGAGCACAAGGCGGCGATCGGCGTCATCAGCCTGCTCATCCTGGGCAGTATGGCGGCGACCATCGCCATCAAGGGCGTCGACCTATGGGGCGCATCGTACATCGACCCGCCCATCTTGGACGAGGACACCTATCCGATGCGTGTGCTTCGCAACATCGACGAATTCATCGGTATCCCCGTCGAGGGTGCGGTGTTGGTCGAAGGAGACATGACGCGTCCCGCCACGCTGGATTACCTTTCGGCGATCGAGGACGAGATGCTCGGCCGGACGGCGTGCCCGGAGGCGGGACGGCCTGGCGAACCGGAGCCGGTCTGCTACGACGTCGACCGTCGAGATCATGGCATCCTGAACGGCATGAGCACGGTCAGCGTCGTGCAACTCCTGTACCCCACCTTGGGCATTCCCACTTCGTTCCAGGATGACCAGTTCGACATCGACACGGACGGCGATGGGGACCAGGACGCCTGCCCCGCGGGTGCCGGCAGCAACTGTCCGGACGGGATCCCCGACACCAGCGCTTCCTTGCGCGCCTTCTACGACCGCCTCTACGACCTCCCGACGGTGCAAGGTGTGGCGTACCGGGTGCTCTCCGACGATTACACGTTCGGCGTCGTGCGGTACAACTACGCCGCTCAGCCGGTCCAGAGCGAATTCAACCCCGAAGGCAGCCTGGGAGCGGACATCGACAACTACCGTGCCGGCTACGAGGACCTGCGGGAAGACATCCGCATCGTCCAGGCCGACTACGACCGCCGCGGCATGGACTACCCACACACCTACCCGGCCAGCGGTCTGCTGGTCTCCGCCATCGAGGTCAACAATGCCATCGACCGAGGCAACACGTATTCCACGTACGCCATGATCGCCACCACGTTCGCCATGATCTGGATCTTTTGGCGCCGGGTCGGCCCGACGCTGCTCACCATGGTGCCGGTCATGGTCGCCGTGACGGTCCAGTACTTCATCATCGCGGCGATGGACTTCGAGGTCACCTATGTCAGCATCATCCTGACCGGCATGGCGCTTGGTGTCGGGATCGACGACGCGGTCCATCTTGTCAATCGGTTCAAGGAAGAGATGACCCACGGCAGATCACCCAAGGACGCGGCCATCTTGGCCAATTCCGAAGTGGGTCGTGTGCTGGTGGCCACGACGATCACGACGCTCTCGCCGTTCTTCGTCATCATCTTCAGCATCATCGCGTGGGCAGAGAACACGGCATGGATGACGATCCCGACGCTTGCGAGCGCTTTGTTCGCGACGGTGTTCTTGCTGCCCGTCTTGCTGCGCTGGCACGCCGATCGTTGGCCCAACGCTTGGGTCACCAAAGCGGACCGCCGGCGCGCCGATGCAGGACACGCGCCGACGGATGCCTCTTAAGAACACCCACCGGGTCGTCGGCGACGTATGGTGAAGGTGCGCAAGCTCGGCGAAGACGACATTGACGGCATCTGCGATCTATGGCAGAAGTTCGCCGCGATGCGCGAAGAGCTCACCGACTCGATGATCCTCAACGAGGACGCGTCCGATTACTTCTTCGGCTATGCCACGGGGCTGCTGCAACGAAAGGACACGCTGACCCTCGTCGCCGAGGACGGCGACCAATTGGTCGGCTACCTAGTGGCGCAGAAACAGCGCCGGCCACCCATCTACCATCACACGCGCGTCGCGTACCTGAGCGACGCCTTCGTGGACGAGTCCCACCGCAAGCAGGGCATCCTGGCCCAGTTCATCCAGGAGCTGCAAGACTGGTGCAAGCGAGAAGGCATCACCGCCATCGATGTGCAGATCTTTGAGGCCAACAAGACGGCCCACGAGATCTACCGCAAGATGGGCTTCCATGACTACCGGACCGTCTTCCGGAAGGAAATCGAGTGAGCGGCGGGGCGGATCCGCGAGGAAGCCCCGAGACCATTCCCCTCATCTACAACCCGGCCAGCGGCGGCGGCAAAGGATACTTGCGCTTCCGGCGGGCCGAGTCCCAGCTTGCCCTCAAGGGACTGCGCGTGGACGGCATCGAGACCAAGGCCCCTGGCCATGCGAGCGAGCTTGCGGCCGACCTGGCAACCAGCCACGACATGATCTTCGTGCTTGGTGGAGATGGTACGCTCAGCGAGGCCGCCAACGGCATCCTGGACAGTAAGCACAATCCGACCCTTGGCTTCCTGCCGGCCGGCACCGGGAACGACTTCCTGCGCGACTTCGAGATCGAGGACATCAGCCATGCTGCAGACCGCATCGCTTTGGGCACCCCCCGGGCCATCGATGCGGTGCGCGTCGAAGGCGACGTGAAACGATGGAGCATCAATGTGTTCGGCACCGGCTTCGTCAGCCGCGCCGCCAAACGCTGCAATGACAATTACAAGTGGATGGGCAAGAACTGCTACACGGCCGCGGTGCTGCGTGAGCTCGTGACGCTGAAGAACATCGAGACCAGGCTCATCATCGACGGCAAGGACCACTCGGGCCGGTTTCCCCTCGTGACCGCGTGCAACAGCATCCACACGGGTGGCGCGATGAAGATGGCGCCGCAAGCACGGCCGGACGATGGACTGGTGGACGTCATGACACTGGATGCCTGCGGGCGCGTCGAATTGCTTCGCGTGTTCCCCAAGATCTTCGATGGCAGTCACGTCCGCCACAAGAAAGTCCGGTTCCACCGCGCCAAGAAGGTGATCATCGAGCCGGAGATGGACAGCCCGCTTTTG
>JBFKXH010000085.1:0-7018 GCA_041638175.1 Thermoplasmatota archaeon | reverse complement strand
TGGACCGTGGCCACGTCGCCGGCGACCGTGGTGGTGCGTGCCTCGGTCGCGTGCATGGTCACCGGGACGCTGCTGTCGCGGGCATGCAACACAAGATCGTAGTCTCCCGGGGGCACGTCCTGGACGTGGATGAACGTGGTCGCCCAGTCCGGGTAATCGTAGCCCCGCGCGGTCTGTACCTTGGTGCCAGCGGGTTCTGCGGTGACCACGGCCGGCTCGAAGCGAAGACCCCATGCGGCCGGCAGTGCCGTGCCATTGGCGAACGTCAGGCTCCAGGTGACGTCCACCGGATGGTCCGTGGGGTTGTGGTAGTACGCCATGATCATGTCGGCACCGGAGACGTGCCACACTCCCGGCGTGATGACATCCAGGGTCGCCTTGGGCGGGTCATTGGGCTCCGGACCGATGCATCCCACAAGGAGGAGGATGGCCCCCAAGGCCAGGGCCTTCATGCTTCACCCAGCACAGTGGCTTGCAGGAAGGTCACCGGGATGGTCGGCTGACCGGATCCGCTGCCGGCCTGCGCCTCGACCGCCTGCACCACGTCCATGCCTGCGATCACCTGGCCGAAGACCGGGTGTTTGCCATCGAGCCACGTGGTCGGTCCGAAGGTGATGAAGAACTGGCTACTGCCGGTGTTGGGGCCAGCGTTGGCCATGCTCAAGACGCCGGCCTTGTCGTGGCGTAGGTCGGGGTGGAACTCGTCCGGGATGTTGCCTTGGCCGTTGGCATAATCCGGGTGGGCCTCGCCGCCACGACCGTTGCCCTGGGTGTAGTCGCCGCCTTGCATCATGAAGCCGTTGATGATGCGGTGGAAGGGGCTGCCGTCGTAGTATCCGTCGCGAGCAAGCGCCAGGAAGTTGCCGCCAGTGGTCGGCACAAGATCCTGGTAGATCTCTGCGTAGATGCAGCCCAGTTCCGTCTTGATCTCCACGACCGGGTGGTCGCTGGTCACATTGGCTGCCATGTGGCTGCAATCGACAACGGGTGTTTCCTCCACGGGTCCGAGCGCCTGGAGTGCAGCGAGGGCCTCGGAGATGGCCGCGTCGCTGGCGACGGCCAGGTCGAGCAAGCCCTCACAGTCCCGGTCGTCCGTCGCGGCGCATGTGGCCGCGCCGTCCAGGAAAGCGTCCGTGCTGGCGATGGCCTCATCGTAGGCGTTCATGAACGCGACCAACGCCTCGGTGTCATTCTGCGGCGTCAGCGCAAGTGCATCCAACGCGAGCGCCCGGTCCTGCAGGCCTTGCGCCACTTCTTCAGCGGCGATGGCGTCATTGAACCACGCGTTGACGACCTCCACGGCCTCTTGGAAGGCGCCGCGCGTCGCTTGCAGGTTCTGGTCTGCCTGGGCTTGGAAATCGAGTTCGCCCGGATCTTCAGCGACCGGTTGGTTGATGCCCACGATGGTGAGTGCGACAAGGACGACACTCACGGCGATGGCTTGCTTCATGGGCCGCCCACTTCGGCACCTGGCCAAAAGCGTTGGGTCTCCCTTTTATCAAAACAGCCTGTCGCCACGCTTCGTGATTGAGGGGCAAAAGGATGTCGCCGTCGCCGTCGTGGGCAGCGGCGGCTTCGGCACGTGCCTCTCCTCTTTGCTTGCTCGCAACGGACTGGAGGTCCGCCAATGGTGCCGATCGCCCGAATACGCGCAGACGCTGACCAACCGGCGCGAGAACACCAAGTACCTACCGGGCGTGAAATTGCCCCTCAACGTCTGGGTCACCAGCAGCCTGCAGGACGCGGTCGATGGCGCGGACGTGGTCGTCGTGGCGGTCCCGAGCCAGGCCGTCCGTGACACCGCGAAGGCCTTCAGGCCCTACCTGGCCCCCGGCGTCAAGGTCCTGAACGTGGCCAAGGGCATCGAGCATGATTCCTTCCTACGGATGAGCCAGGTCCTCGGACAAGAGTTGCCCGACACCAGCATCGCGAGCCTTTCGGGCCCCAACCATGCGGAAGAGATCGCACGCGGCATGCCCGGTGCGACGGTGATCGCAAGCGAAGATCATTCGAGCCTCAACCTATTGTGTGACATCTTCAGCAACGACGTCTTCAAGGCCTATCCGCGACGGGACCTGATCGGCGTCGAACTGGGCGGGGTGCTCAAGAACATCACCGCCATCGCGGCGGGGGTCACCAAAGGAATCGGTTTTGGTGACAACTCGGCCAGCGCGGTCATCACCCTCGGTTTGGACGAGATGGTCCGGTTCGGGACCGCCATGGGTGCCAAGGCGCGCACCTTCACCGGCCTGTCTGGCCTGGGCGACCTCATCGCGACGGCCACGAGCGAGCACAGCCGCAACCGGCGCCTTGGTGAACTGGTGGGCCGCGGCCTGACGTACCAGGAGGCCTTGTCCACCATGGGCGGCAAGGTGGCGGAGGGGGTCAACGCCACCAAGTTCGTACATGAACAAGCGGAGTCCGAGGACATCCCGTTGCCCCTGACGGCGGAGATCTACCGCATCTTGTACGAACACAAAGACGTCAAGCAAGCGGTGCGTGACCTGCTTCGGCTGCTGTAGCCAAGCTTTTTGCTCTCCTGGTCTACCTGGGGGCGATGCGAGCCCTGTGGGTGGTCCTATTGCTGGCCCCGGCCATGAGCGGATGCTTGAGTTTCCTCGACGATGAACCCTCCGAGGAGGGCATCGGCCCTGCCAAGGACGTACCTGATCCAAGCCTGATCAAGATCAGCGGAGTACGCGAATGGGGCAGCCTGGAGGACCCGATCGAAGTGCTGGCCCATGATGGCGTCGAGCTGTCGCTCATCGCCTACGAGCCACTGAGCCAATCGGCCTTGCCGGGCGGCGGCGCCCCGACCTTCCCGGTCGTGGTGTTCATCCACGGGTTCGGCCTCACCAAAGAGATGTGGCTCTGCCCGCCGGAGGGCGACCCTGGCCCGCCGAGCATGGAGAACCAATGCGTCTACGACAACATGCTGCAGGACTTCGCCAACGAAGGCTTCATCGCCGTCGCCTACGACGCGCGCGGCTTTGGTCGCAGCGGCGGGGAAGTGACCGTGGCCGGCCAGCGAGAGATGCGTGACCTGGACACCATCATCGATTGGGCGGAAGCCAACACGGCCACCAATGGCAAGGTGGGCGTCACGGGCATCAGCTACGGCGGCGGCCATGCACTCCTGGCACTGACCACCAACCCTCGCGTCGACACGATCGCCGCCCACCAAGGGTGGTTCGACCTCTACGAAAGCCTGGCACCCGGCAACGTCCCCAAGGCTGAGTGGATCGCCGCCTTGGTCGGCGAAGGCATCATCGGCTCGGGGGGCCGTATGCATGATGATGTCTATGGCTGGATGCAATCCGCAGCCCAGCGCAGCGGGATGGCCGAGGTCCGGCGAGACCTGGACATCCGTAGCCCGGCGGACCTTCTTGGCGCCACGGACAAGCCGCTGCTGGTCTGCATGGGTATGCAAGAGACCCTGTTCCCGGACATCGACGACTTCTGGAACACGGCCGGCGGGTTCATCCGCGCGATCGTCCACCATGGTGGCCACGGCGCCATCGACCCCACATGCTGGGATGCCACCCAGGATTGGTTTGCATTCTTCCTTCGAGGCGTCGATACCCAAGTGGGTGATTGGCCTGCCCTGCAGACCGTCGATGCCAACGGCGGCGACATGATCTCGTTCGATCCGTTCCCCGAACCGGTCTGGCAGACGTACCACCTGCGCGCCCCGCAGCTGACGGAATACGAAGGCAGCAATGCCACCTTCACGATCCAACAACGTCTCCTGAGCAACCCGCTCCAAGAACCCAGCGCCGTGTGGGACGTGGCGGGCCAAAACAACCAGGCGATCCCCTACAGCATGCGGTTTGCCGAAAACGACCCGACGGCCGTGTTCTTCGAATCCGCCCGCACGGACACGTCGCAAGTGCTCGTCGGGTCCGCAGAACTGGACCTACACGTCGCTCCGGCCAGCCAGAACACTGCATGGCAGGTCACGGCCCAGCTGATCCACGTGGACATTGACGACTCGAGCCGGATCCTGGCGCGCGGTGCGTACAGTCACATCCCGGGCGAGACGCCGACCCTCGAAGGTGCGGCGCCATTGTCGTTCCACTTCACGAAGGCAGAGATCGCTCCGGGGAGCATGCTGGTGCTCAAGATTTCTGCCAATGACCTGAGCTGGTTCGCTCCATACCAAGCCAATTACAGCGTCGATTTCACCGGCCACTCGGAACTGCGTGTGCCGTTCTTCGAGCCGTAGCCACTCTACGCGGAAGCGGCGACCGCTTCGGACTGCACCGCAAGTGCGGCTTCTTCCGCCGGGATGAGCCGGGTCGCACCGATGAGCTCGACGACCAGCCGGGGCTCGTTCTTTTCCTGCTCCTTCCCAAGCCGCTCGGCAAGCTCCGTGTCCAGTTCTTCCTCGCGTCGGTTGTTCTTGAACGTCATCTCGTGGAGCTGTTTTTCGAGCTTTTCGAACTCTAGCTCCAGCTTGCGTTCGCGAACACCATCTTCGGTGAAGTAGAGACGGCTGCGGATCTTGCCCATTTTTTGGCGGACCTTGGATTCGTCGATGCGCAGTTCGTCCTTCTGGCGCTCGTAGTATTCTTCCAGCCGCTTCTCCGTGCGGCGTAGCTCCTCTGCGGCCTCGTCGCGCTTCTCTTGGACGATCGGCTGCAAAATGGTGCCCACTTCGAAACGGGCTTTGCCGGTCACATCTTCCCATTGGTCGTCCGTCAACGGCCGGCCTTGGTTGACATGCTCCGCGTCCGGGATCTGCATGATGCCGTCCACCACGTCCAACACCTTGCCTTCATCCGTCACCATGACGGAGATGAACGCTTCCACTTCACTGCGGATCGTCTCGATGAAGTACCGGTAGTAGAGCACGGTCGCCCGGTCATCGACCTCGGCGGTGCGGACTTGGCCGATGCGCGCTTCCCGCTCCAAATGGCCCATCGATTCAGCCACCAGGGGCGTCCCCAGACTGAGCAGGTCCACTTCGCCGTCCTTGTCCTCGAACACATCCGGATCGGTGGTGTAGGTATGGACGCCACCCCTGCGCTTCCACAGATTGCGTGGCAAACGGACGGTGGTGACGCCTTCTTCCTCCTCGGTCTCGCCGCCGATGACCTGGAGGAAGTCTCCCAGGAAGCGACGCACTTCGGCTTCCAGGTCCGACTGGTCCTCGATGTTGACGTCGTCTTGCGCGGTGGACAGGTCGAACTGCTGGAACACGCTGGCGTCCAGCTGCTTGATGGTCTCGGCGTGCGCCTTGCTCGTCTTGACCTCTTTCTCGACCTTCTCCATGGCCTTCTTGACATCCTCGTCCTCCTCACTTTGGAGGATGGCGTCCATGATGCGCTTCTCGATGCCGCCGGCTTCGTTGATATCGCTGAGGATCAGGTCCATCTCACCGATGGCCACCTCGAAGAGCCGGATCTTCTCGTACAGCACTTGCAGCACGTAGTCTTCGATCGTGTCGGCCACGGCCAGGTTGAGAATGACGACCCGATCCCGGGTCTGACCGATGCGGTGCACACGACCGATGCGTTGCTCGACGCGCATGGGGTTCCATGGCAGATCGTAGTTGACCAACACGCTGCAGAACTGCAGGTTCAGGCCTTCGCTGCCACTGTCCGTACAGACCAGCACTTGGGTATCGCCGCGGAATTCATCGAGGGCCTTCTTGCGGCGCCCACTCGACAATTGCCCGTGGTACTTGATGTTGGAGATGCCTTCCGCCTTGAGGCGGCGGCTCAACAGTTCCTGGGTCTCCCGGAACTGGGTGAATACGATCATCTTCTCGCCCGTGTTCTTGGCCACGTCGACGATCAGGTTGACCTTGGAGTTCTTCTTGATGGCGTCCGCCTGGTCCTTGAGGTCCTGCATGGCGGTCGTGACGTCGGAGTCGTTCTGCTTGGCCATCATGTTGGACAAGGTCATGCTCAATGCCGGAGCCGAACTCGCCACTTCTCGTTCGAGGATCATGAGCGCCAAGTGGGACTCGAAGAACTGCTTGTACCCCCGGATGAACTGGCTGACCGACTTGTGCAGTTCGTACTCGGCAGGACTGGCTTGGATGCGGTGGGTCTCCACCTTGCGCTCGGGGAACGTCAATCCGGTCTCACTACGCCGGTTGCGGATCATCACCTGTTCAAGCAGGCGTTGCAGGCGCTTTGCGTGGAGCACGACGCGCCCCTGCTGATCACCTACGTACTCCTCCTCGAAATTCTGCAGGGTCCCGAGCAAACCGGGCTTGATGAGATTGATGAGATTGTAGAGCTCGATCAGGTTGTTCTGGATCGGGGTCGCGGTGAGCATCAAGGCGTGACGCGCCGTGATGTCATCCGCCAAGACGTACCGCTGCGTCTTCTTGTTCTTCAGGTAGTGGGCCTCGTCGATGATGACCAGGTCCCATTCCCGCGCGATGATGTCAGGATAATGGCCTGCCGACTTGGCGGTGTCGATGCTGGCCACCAACTTGTCGTGCCGGTCGAAGCCCTTGAACTCTGGATCATCATGTTTGAGGAACCGCTCGCCGAACTTGTCCCAAAGTTCCTGCTGCCACTGACTGCTCAAGGCCGCCGGTGTCAAGATCAGGATGCTCTTGGCCTTGCCGCGGGCGATGAGCTCCTTCATGATGATGCCGGCCTCGATGGTCTTCCCGAGACCCACTTCGTCCGCGAGGATGGCGCGACCTTGCATGTGATTGAGCACGCGGATGCCTGCCTTCACCTGGTGAGGCAGGATCTGGATCTTGCGGCGTAGATGATTGATGGTCGTGATGCCCGTGTGCCGTTGCGCCCGGATGCGATGGGCGCGCAGGTTCAACAGATGCATCTCCGTCGACGCGAACGCACCGGCCGTGAGCCCTTCGCCCGTACCGAAGGGGTCCTCGATGGGGTGCCCACGCAGGGGGTCGCGGCGAGCGCGTTTGAACAAGGAACCTTTGGAATCTCCGTCAGACATGGGGATGGGGGCATCGCTCAGGACGTTTCGTTCTTGAAAAGAGTGCTGGTGGCAAAGGCCCGCATCGAGCCGTGGATCGGGG
>JBFKXH010000084.1:0-7086 GCA_041638175.1 Thermoplasmatota archaeon | reverse complement strand
CTTTGTGGGCAGCGAGGTCATCGAACAGGTGGTGGGGGTCGACCAATTGATTCCCGCGATCGCGATTGCTGGCGCAGCAACACTCGCGTTCAAGCCGCTCTCGGCAATCGGGAATCGGGTCGCAGACCGGGTCATGCCGGGCGTGGATGCGACGGAAGGCTACGGTACCCGCCGGCGTCAAGCGATCTATGAAGCCGCCCTGGCCGAGGCAGCGCAAGGTGGCTTGACGAACGCGGAGCAGGAAGCATTGACTTTGCTTCGTCGACGGTTGGGCCTACCCGCTGATTAGCCCTGGTCGATCACGAGGTGGATGGCGACCGCATAGCCGGGCACTCGACCCCTTGCCCGCCGCACCACTTCACCCCACCACTGCCACAATCCTTTCATCCAAGGCCACTGGCATGGCACTGTGCGCGTCGTCTTCCTGGTCCTGCTTGCGGGTTGTGTCACCCAGACCCCTTTGGAGCCTGATCTCCCCGTGATTGCGCCTTCGACTGTGGACTTGCACGTGGCGCCGGGTGAGACGAAGCACGTGACGTGGCACTTGACCAACGAAACCAAGGCTTCGCCGTCCATCACATTGGGTGGCCTCCGCTTCGCGCCGGGCTCTGGACCGGACGTGGATGGGCTCCTGGATCGTGCGTTTGCGGCCATGGCGGTCTATCCGTGCGAGGACCCAGGCGCCGGCGGCGTGGCGTACGTGTTGACCAACGACGGACACGTTCGGGACGAATACCCGCTCGGGGGCACTGGGCATCGTCATGGCTTGGCCCAGTTCGCGGTCCCATCGATGGGTCCCGGTACTTGGTGTGCTGTGCTCCACGCGGAGGGTGCTGAGGCCACGTTCGGCATCGGGGACGTGTCTCCCTTGGCAAGAGATGGTGCCCCTGCGTTGGTGCATGACCCAAAGATCGAGACCCGTTTTGCGATGGGTGAGCGGTGGTGGGGCTATGAGGAGACGGTCGACACCGTCGGTTGGGCGGCGGGTGCGTTTTGGTACACGACGGGCAACCAGACCGTCGCGCACCGGGAGACCGACGGGCAGTTGCCCGCTTTTGATCCGGCTTGCCCAGGGCGCCCTCAGCCCTTATCAGTGACCAATGCCGGGGGGTATGCCTCGTCGGCCATGTGGGCATCAGCGCCTTGTTACCTGGCAAGTCCGCAAAGCGCCAGTGGCTTCATGCAAGCCATGCAGGGCGCGGTCCAGGACACGGACGTCGGGGCGCGGTTCTTCGTGTTGCCCGTCTGATCTATTCGACGGGACTGGCCGCTGCGATCTTCCCGGTGATGCGGACGATCTTGACCTGCAATTCGGTGCCGACCTCTTGGTTGGGGACGACGACGGTGTAGCCTTCGACTTCCGCCATGCCTTGGCCTTTGCTGCCTTGCTTTTCGATCTTGACGGTCATCACGGCGCCTTCGGCCATGCGCACACCGGTGGCTTCGGCGCGTCGGATGCCTTTGCGGGCCTTGACGGGTTCGTGGGCACCACAGGCTTCACATTGGAGCATCAAGACCCGTTCTTGGCGAACGAGCTTGGTGTCCGGGCTGCCACATTCACTGCATTGGACGAAGGATGCGACGTAGTCGTCGAGGCGTCCTTGGATCTGTTGGAATTGCACGTTGCCGGTCAGGACCAGGCGGTCGCCGTCGATCTGGCCGGCGGTACCGAGTTGTTGGAAGATGTACTTGGCCAGGTGGTCGTCGTCGCGGCGCACGGCGTTGACGATGTCGCGGAAGTTACGAAGGATCGTCATGCGACCTTCCTTGATCAGGTCGCTTGGAGGCAGGCTCCAACGTTCCCGGTTCCCGACGTTCTCCGGCAACCCACTGCGGGCCTTCTTCAAGAGCTCGGTGTAGGCGTCCAATCCACTCATGGGCGGGCCCAAGGCGGGGTCGTATTTAGGCCGACAGGACCGGGCTATGCGGAAACGGCGACTTCTTGGGCCTTGAGCGCCGCCTTCACCAATCCGACGAACAACGGCCCCGGTGCATTGGGTCGGCTGTTGAATTCGGGGTGGAATTGGCCGCCGATGAAGTACGGGTGATCTTTGCGCTCCATGATCTCCATGATGGGCTTGTCCGCCATGCGGCCGCTGAACACCGTGCCGCCAGCTTCCAGCTTGTCAATGTAATCTGGGTTCATCTCGAAGCGGTGGCGGTGGCGCTCACTGATGGTGGTGCTGCCGTACAATTCGTGGGCCAGGCTGCCGTCGACCAAATCGCATTCGTAAGAACCGAGGCGCATGGTGCCGCCCATGTCTTCCACTTCGTATTGTTCGGGAAGGATGCAGATCACTGGATGCGGTGCGTCCTTGTCCATCTCGGTCGAGTTGGCACCGTCCAGCCCGCACAGGTTGCGCGCTTGTTCCACGATGGCCAATTGGAAGCCAAGGCAGATGCCCAAGAACGGTGTCCCGGATTCACGCGCATATTGGACGGCCTGGATCTTGCCTTCGGTGCCGCGGTGCCCGAAGCCGGGGCCTACGAGCACGGCGTCGGCTGACTTCAGGTCGGCCCATGCTTTGTCATCGCCGGCTTCCAGGTCTTCGCCTTCGACGAACGCGATGTTGACCCGCGCATCCATGGAGGCGCCGGCGTGGGACAGGGCTTCGTTGATGGAGAGGTAGCTGTCGGTCAAGGCGGTGTATTTGCCGACGAAGGCGACGGTGACCTCTTTGCTGGGGTCGACCAGGTGCTGGACCAGGGTCTTCCAGTCTTCCAGGTCGGGCACGCCCGCCTTGTCTTGCAGGCCCAACCGTTTGACGATGGAGTCCCCGACCCCTTGTTCTTCCAAGACGAGGGGCACTTCGTAGATGCTTTGGCAGTCATGGGCGCTGATGACCGCGTCTTCTTCCACGTCGCAGAACAAGGCGATCTTCGTGCGGGTCTCGTCTTCCAGGGGCCGCTCGCAGCGGCACACCACGTAGTCCGGGTGCAGACCGACCGCTTTCAGGTCGCGCACCGTGTGCTGGGTGGGCTTGGTCTTTTGCTCGCCGACGGTGCTCATGGTGGGCACGAGGCTGGTGTGAAGCAGCACCATGTTCTCGTCGCCCACTTCCCGGTGTAGTTGCCGGACCGCTTCCAAGAACGGCGCCGATTCGATGTCACCGACAGTGCCACCGACTTCCACCAGCACCACGTCGGCTTTGCTGCGCTCGCCCGTGGCTTGGATCCATTCTTGGATCTCGTTGGTGATGTGGGGGATGATCTGCACGGTCTTTCCAAGGTAGTCCCCGCGGCGTTCCTTGCGGATCACGTGCTGGTAGACCTTGCCCGTGGTGATGTTGTTGTAGCGGTCCATGTGGATGTCCAAGAACCGCTCGTAGTTGCCTAGATCCAGGTCTGCTTCGGAGCCGTCGTCCAGGACGAACACTTCGCCGTGCTCGAACGGATTCATGGTGCCTGCATCCACGTTCAGGTAGGGATCGATCTTGATGGCCGACACGCTCAGACCGCGTGCTTTGAGCAAGCGTCCGATGCTGCTCGTGGTGATGCCCTTCCCAAGTCCGGATAGGACACCCCCGGTGACGACGACGTATTTCGTGCTCAACGGGAACCGACCTACGCACGTACCTTATTTGGCGCTACCGACCGCAAGCCTTTCTCGGGGATGTCCGTGGCGGGGGCCGTGCCCGTCGCCAACGTCGTCCTCAAGGCCGTGGAAGCCCGCCGCTACCAGGACCCGCAAGGCCAGGTCCGCCTGCGCATCGACCACAACAGCCACATCAGCCTCGTCCAGGCAGAAGGGGAACAGGTGCGCATCGAATTCCAGTTCACCACGAGCTACGGTGCCTTCGGGGTCGTCAAGACAGAAGGCGCGGTCATGCTTTCCGGCATTGACCCGAAAGGCGTCGTCGCCGCTTGGGAAGAGAAGCGCAATCTGCCGCAAGAACTCGCGCAACAGGTCCATGGGGCCATCCTCCAGGCGTGTGTGCCAGAAGCGGTGGGATTGGCCAAGACGGTCCGCCTGCCACCCCCGATCCCCTTGCCCCAAGTGCAGATCGGAGGGCAGAACGCCGAAGCCAAGGCCCCTTCGGACAGCCCCGAGATCGGCTGATCGACGCGCGCCGGTGCTCGGTTCCCTTCTGTTGCTGGGGCTTCATCCGTATCCGAGCCCTTAAGAGGGGCCCCTAGGTTGGAGCAGCACTGGCCTATGGCACGCACAGTCGAACGTCGCCGCACGACCCGCTCCGTCCGCGTGGAAGGTGCTGACGAGATCAAGAACAACCTGACCAACGTCGCCTCCGAGATCGCCCGGGTCCGAGACCAGGCGCGGGAAGAGGTCAATGCCCTCGAAAAGATCCGCGGCATGCTGGACACGGGCTACCTGAACAGCCTCATCCAGTCCATCGAGAGCCTCGAGACGCGCATCGAAGAGCTGGAAGACGTCACACTGCAAGCGCAGGACGAGGTCAGCCGCTACCGCGCCGACCTGCAGACCGAACAGGACCGCCTCAAGAAACTCTGGGACGCGTACAAGACCCAGGAAGATGAGCTGGACCGCATCAAGCGCGACTACCCCCTGATGGAAGAGAAGCTGTTCGAGCGCGAACGCACCGTCGAGACCCTGCGCCGCGAAATCGAGCGCATGGAGCCCTTGACGCGCTACAAGGACGACTACGATGAGTTGGTCTCCGAGCACCGTGCCCTGACCGCCGAGGCAGACCGCCTCGACGAGCAACTGGAGAAGGCCAACGACACCATCGCCGCGCTAGAGCAAGAAGTGATGGGTCTGCGCGAGATCGAATCCTCGGCTGGCCGTGCTGCTGAACTCGAGCACCAACTCGAAGAGGAGCGCGAACGCCTGGCCAAGCTCTACAAGGTCTACGAGGAGTTGGAGGCCGAAAAGACCGGTCTCGAAGACTCCCTTGGTGCCTGGGAGACCTGGTTCAAGCGCATGAGCCCCCACATGGAAGCCATGTGCGACGGCATCGACAGCGCCCCCGCGTAATCACGCATCTTCTTCCCTTTCCCCTATTGTCCCCGCCACTTGGCGGGCAGTGCCAGGCTCAATCCATGACCCCACACTTTGTGGCGTGGCAAAGCGCCACCGGCAGGGCGGCACAAGCCATCCCGGATCATGGAAAGCAGCACGTGCGTATCGCTGGGCGCTCGATCAAAGAGCGTGTAGGCGGTCCCGATGTCCTGCACCCAGTGGGCATCGCTGCCACCCATCAGAGGCAAGCCGTAGCTTGCGGCCAACCGATGGGTGTTCTTCTGCACCAAGGGCCGCTCTCGGGCGTTGTGTCCCTCGATGGCATCCAAATGCTGCCGGGCATGTTCGTCCAAGCCGCGGGGCCCAAGGCCGGTCATGATGCGCAGCGGGTGCGCCGCACAGGCAAGGCCCCCGGCTGCGTGGATCGCGGCCACCGTATCCGGCACGCCCAATCCCTTCGGGATCTTTTGGCGCACACCCAGGGCCAGGATGTGGCCTTCGGCGCTGGTGACTTCGATGCTGGGCAAGATCAGCATGCCGGTCTGCTGCATCGCTTCATCGATCTCGACGTGACCGCTGATCGTATCATGATCGGTCAAGGCGAACCCGTGCATGCCCCGCTCCTGCGCGGCGATGGCCAAGTCCAGGACACTTCCTTTGGCGTCATGGCTGTGCCTGGAATGAACATGGCAATCGAAGCGCCACGTCACCGGATCTTGGCCCCCGGCGGCAGCGCACGCTGCGGGTTGAGGACGCTGACCACATCGTCGTGGTCGGCGGCGAGGATCATGCCTTGGCTTTCGACGCCGCGCAACTTGGCGGGTTTGAGGTTGGCCACGAAGGCGACGGTCTGGCCTTCCAGTTCCGCCGGTTCATAGTAGGCTTTCAGGCCGGCGACGACCTGCCGCTCGCCAAGGTCTCCTACGTCCAGTTTCAGGACATAGAGCTTGTCTGCCTTCGGGTGCGGCTCGACGCTCTTGACGACCGCCAAGCGCAACTCAAGACTTGCAAAGGTGTCGAAGTCCACGAGACCGTTCTCGGGTTCTTGGGCCGCCTCGGGGGGCGCCTCGGCTTTTTCTTCCACGTAGCCGGGGATCTCTTTTTTGTCCAGTTTCTTGAACAGAGCTTGCGGCATGTCCAGCTTGTGGCCGGATTGCAACGGAGCGGCGGCGTCGGTCCAGGCGGCGTCGTGGACGCTGCCCTCCTCGCCCAGCATGGCCCAGACCTTCTGGGCAGCATCGGGCATGTAAGGCGCCATGTAGATGCCGAGGGCTTTGATGATGCGAAGGAGGCTCGCCAAGGCGGCCTCGCGCTCTTCCCCCTGCAGTTTCCAGGGGGCAGCTTCCTGCATGGTCTGGTTGCCCCAACTGGCAAACGCCATGAGGCGGCGCATGGCCTTCTTCAGTTCGACCTTGGACAGGTGGTCGGCCATCTCTTGGCCGCAGGCTGTGATCTCGGCTTCGACGTCCAAGGAACCGGCGACCTTCGGGATCTGGCCCACGTTCTTCTGGGTGAAACTCAGCACGCGATGGACCAGGTTACCCAGGGCGCCGACCAGTTCGTCGTTGACCTTGCTCAAGAAATCATCCCAGGTCCAGTCCGCGTCCCGTTGCTCGGGCATGTTGACCGCCAGGTAGTAGCGTACCGCGTCCGCCTGGAATCGGTCCAGGACGTCATGGACGGCGATGCTGATGCCCCGGCTCTTGCTGAATTGCTTGCCATCCAGGTTCAGGAATTCGTTGGCCGGAACATCGTAGGGCAGCACCAATCGGGGCTTGTCGTGCTTGGCGCGCCATTCATTGTAGGCGGTCAGGATCGCCGGCCAGATGATGGTGTGGAACGGGATGTTGTCCTTGCCAAGTAAATAGTAGCTGCGGCAGGCCGGGTTGGTCCACCAATTCTGGTGGCCGAAGGTCAGGTCCGCCCCTTGGATGCCCCCATTGCTGGCCCCGGGTGGCAGATCGTCGAAGCCGGCACCGCTGGCCCGCTTGGACCACTCCACGGCAGCGGAAAGGTATCCGCATACGGCTTCGAACCATACGTAGATGCGTTTGTCGTCGAAGCCCTCCAGGGGAATGGGTACACCCCAAGTCAGGTCCCGCGTGATGGCCCGGTCCTGCAGTCCTTCGCTGAGCCAGTTCTTGGTG